>JAUVLX010000175.1 GCA_030600525.1 Desulfobulbus sp.
GGGAGCAACGTTTTATCTACCTGCAATCGTTGCATGACCAAGTAATCAAACATATATTCGCTTGGTGAATCCTGAACAACAGGGATAGTTTCAACCGGTTCACCTTGCAAAATACGCAGGACCATCCTGGCACCAGCCTGACCGTGTTTAAAACCTGAAAACAATCGTCCACCAATGGCACCATGCCCGAGCAGAAACTCCCAGGCAGTGTAAATCGGGACAGAAGAGTGGGCATAGATCGCTTCCATAACCTCTTCTGTGGTATAGAATTTATCCTGGACAGTTTGATACCAGGGTGTAAAAAACAGAAAAGTGTCTTCCGGCAAATTTTCAACCCGCTCCAGTGTCTCGTTAAGAGTAAGCTGGGACCAAAATTCAACAAGAAGATCTTTATCATAAGTGGCCAACTGGCCATTTATCTGGCGCTTAATAGCTCTGCCACCTGCAGTTGCCTGATCACCAACAAAAATCATTTTGCGCTTTTCAGGATGAAGGCGTCGCGCAACGTTAATAGTTGAAATTAAATCAAAATTCTCCACCACCCCTGTAATGTTTTTCCTGGTAAGTTCAACCGAAGCAATGTCATTGATCCCGCAAAAAACAACAGGAACATCCCCAAAAAGAGTTTCACCATAGCTCTGGATAAAATTTAGGGCATCATTATCCGAGACGATAATGGCTTCAAAATTTTCGTCCTTGAATTTTTCCCGATACAGGGTCAGTAAACGACTGCTGATATATTCATAGTTATATTTTTTTGTATCCATGTACTCTATTTGAAGGTCCACTTTATATGCACTTTCGTCAAGTATGGAACGGATGCCTTGCAGAAGTTGATCCGACCAACGATAACCGTAATGATAGGAATTGAGATACAGCACATTCTTTTTTTCTTTGGCATGTGCCGAAAAACATGCACTGAGGAGTATCTGCAGAATGAGCGTTGTGATAAGAGCTATTTTTCCCATGAAGGCACTTTTCCGTTAATAGAGTGAATTCCGACGTTATTATCCCTTGGAAATAGCTTGCAAATGGTAAGCCAAAAGCACTCTGGTTTCTACTCAAAATAGTCTCTGAATGTCATTCTGGCAATGTTACAAGATACTTACACCAAGAAAACCAGCATGATCAGCTTCCGTTGTTACAGATTTCGAGGAATAGAACCATTAAGTGTATCAATGCCGGGTTGGAGCGATTCACTCCATAGTAGGCTCCTGGTTGCCGGTAAAAACATCTCCAACTGCCGTGTCCTATTTTTAGGATTCCTTGATTAGCAAGGACACTACCCTTGTTGGCAAGCTCTAACACAAATATCTATAACTAATTAAAAAAAATAAATATTTTTTAACTATTCCCTGAGGGTGTACGTCCTATTTTCCATACTGATCATCCAGTATTGGAATGGCGGCCGGAACCGCTGTCTGATATTTCGGATAAATATATTGTTTCGTTTTGCTGTAGTATGTTTTTTATTGCTTCAATAATCACCACTCTCTCGTTAGGTCCTCTTGGCAAGAGGATGTAACTTATTTAAATTAAAGCAATATGTAGTATCGACTAACCTCATCTATCCCCGCCCCTCACACCTCCCTTTTATTACGTAACCATTAACATGCTCTTCATCATTGGCATGCATTGTGCAAATTGCACAATATACATTACCCGTATCAGATTGAATGGATGTTTGCAGCAAATGCTCCAACTGGTCCAGACTCAAGAAAATGAATTGATTACGTGCTCCATAAGCGAATTGATACTTTCAAGGATAACACATGGCAAAAAACCTTTACCTCACCGCAATCAATGCAGAAAGCGGCATGTCGACCATTATACTTGGTATCATGGAACTGCTTTTGAGAGATATTCGAAGAGTCGGTTTTTTCCGACCAATCATCAGTCCGTTACATGAGGGCGAAAAAGACAACGATATTAAATTGATTCTCTCCCATTTTTTCATTGGTCTTCAATATGATGTGACATATGCAGTGTCGCTTGATACGGCAAAAAAATATCTTAACGATGGAAAACAATCGGAACTTATGGAGCTGATACTCAACAAGTATCAGGCATTAGAAGAAAAATGTGACTTTATCCTCTGCGAGGGAACAGATTTCAAAGCTGGCCATGAATCCTTCAACTTTGACATAGATGCAGCTATAGCTTCCAACCTTGGAAGTCCGGCGATTATTATCAGCAATGGTAGTGATGCGTCCGTTGAAGACATAGTCAGCCTTTCTCAAATTGCCATTGATTCACTCAATGAAAAAGGTGTTGATACCATGGGTGTCATGGTCAACAAGGCAAGGCTTCATGATAAACAAGCCCTGCTTTCATCCTTAGCGGAAAACATTGAAATCCCTGAAGGCCTTTTCTCAGTCCTGCCCGATGAACCTATCCTTTCCAATCCTTCGATGAAAGATGTGTGTAAATGGCTCGATGCAGAGGTCGTCTATGGAAAAGAATATCTAAGAAAAAGAATCAACGGCTATGTCATAGCTGCCATGCGAGTCGAAAATTTTCTTAATTATATTCAAGATGATAACCTGGTCGTTACGGCAAGTGACCGCTCAGATGTCATTTTGGGTTCCCTGAGTTCTAGACTTTCCTCTGCCTACCCTAACATCTCTGGAATTCTTCTTACAGGAGGGTTGACACCTCCCGAAAGCATCAAGCGTCTCGTTACAGGGTGGGATGGGCTTCCTGTTTCTATTCTTCTCGTACACGAGTCAACTTTTCCGACGGTCAACTCACTCAATGCCTTGCACGGCACAATTGACCCCGATAATCCCCAAAAAATTGCATCGGCTCTCGGCGTTTTTGAGGCAAACGTCAAAACAAGTGAGCTCAAGAATAAACTTATTTCAAGAAAGTCTGTAAAGGTCACTCCCCAGATGTTTGAATACAAACTGATTCAAGAAGCCAGGAAAAACAAGCAGCATATCGTTCTTGCAGAAGGTACAGGTGAAAGAATTCTCCACGCAACAGATATTCTTCAACGACGTGACGTATGTGATATTACTCTGCTAGGCAGACGCGAGGTCATAGAAAACAAGATCCGCCAGTTAGGACTCGATTTTACCTCTATAAATATCATAACGCCTGAAAGTAGTCCTTTATTTGAGCAGTATGTTCTCGATTATTATGAAATGAGAAAAGATAAAGGCTTGACCATGGACAGAGCCAGAGACGCCATGGCAGATGAAACCCACTGGGCGACAATGATGATACAACGGGGAGAAGCAGACGGTATGGTATCCGGCTCAATTCACACTACTGCCCAGACAATCCGACCAGCATTCCAGATGGTGAAGACTAAACAGAACTCTTCCATCGTCTCTTCGGTTTTCCTTATGTGTCTACAGGACAGGGTTCTTATCTTTGGAGATTGCGCCATCAATCCCAATCCAACGGCTGAACAACTTGCAGAAATAGCTATTGACTCGGCAGAGACAGCAACACTTTTTGGAATCCAGCCCCGTATTGCCATGCTTTCCTATGCCACCGGTTCATCCGGTAAAGGAGCAGATGTCGACAGAGTTATAGAAGCAACTGAACTTGCCCAAAAAAAACGACCGGATTTACCCCTTGAAGGCCCACTTCAATACGATGCCGCCATTGATCCCCGGGTTGCGAAAACTAAATTACCCAACAGTGAGGTGGCCGGCAGGGCGACGGTATTTATCTTTCCCGATCTGAACACAGGTAACAACACCTATAAAGCTGTGCAGAGAGCTACCAAAGGCTCCCTGGCCATTGGACCTATCTTACAAGGGTTAAACAAACCGGTGAACGATCTCAGTAGGGGGTGTACGGTTCATGATATTGTCAATACGGTTGCAATTACAGCCATTCAAGCATATGCAAGTAAAGAAAAACAAATCACATAACCGACGATCACTATGAATACTCTCAAAACCTTTTAGCACACCGTAACATGCTGAAAATTATTCAATATTTCACTAAGAGGCTGCCATGATCAACGTTGAATATCAAAATTATGTAAAGGCAATATCCACCCTTATTCCGGAAGAACGAATCTTTACCGATACGCTTCGTCGCCTGGCTTATGGCACGGACGGTGGCTTTTACCGGTTGGAACCACAAATCGTAGTACGGGTTTCAAATGAACAAGAAATGCAGCTTTGTCTGCGCGAAGCATCGTCCAGAAAACTTCCGGTAACCTTCAAAGCAGCAGGCACCTCTCTTTCCGGCCAAACCATCTCCGATTCTATTTTGCTCATGGCAAATGAAGGGTGGGAAGACTACGAAGTATTGGAAGAGGGACAAAAAATCCGCCTACAACCTGGAATTATAGGGGCAAAGGTTAACCGCATTCTGGCCCCGTATGATCGCAAATTTGGTCCGGACCCTGCTTCTATAAACTCCGCCATGGTTGGCGGTATCATCATTAACAACGCCTCAGGTATGAACTGCGGCACCCATGAAAATGCCTACAAAACCATCGAATCTGCTAAAATTATTTTCGCAGACGGCACCCTTCTTGACACCGCAGATGCTGATAGCCGTGAATCGTTTCGACGTGCTCGACCGGGATTTGTGGAAAAAATTGAGGAAATTAGAGACAGGGTACTTGCAGATGAAACATTTGCCGCTCGAATAAGAAAAAAATATTCCATAAAAAACACCACCGGATTTTCCATTAATCCTTTTATTGATTACGATGACCCTTTCCATATTATCATCAACCTGATGATCGGTTCAGAAGGAGCACTGGCATTCATCTCCGAGGTGGTGATGCGTTCCGTGCCCACGTACCGTTGCAAGGCAAGTTCCATGGTCTACTTCCCGGACATCATGACTGCATGTAAGGCAACGGTAGCGCTCAAAAAAGGACCGGTAGATGGAGCGGAGCTACTTGACCGGCTGGCTTTGAAATCGGTCGAGAACAAAGAAGGCATTCCGGATTTTATCAAGGATTTTGATGAAACAACCACTGCGGTCCTCATGGAGACCATGGCCTCGGATCAAGATATCCTCGCTGAAAATATTGTCCAAATCAAAGATATCCTGAACGACTTTACAACGCTTCGCCCCGTCGAATTCACTTCCGACCCTGCTGAAAACGAACAGTTGTGGAATATCCGTAAAGGGGTATTTCCTGCTGTCGGCGGCATGCGGAAAATCGGCACGACCTGTCTTATTGAAGACGTCGCCTACCACATGGAAACCCTGCCCGAGGCTACTAAGGAGCTGCAGGATATCATCGTTGAGCATGGTTACACTGACGCAGTCATTTACGGTCACGCCCTCGAAGGAAATTTTCATTTCATCCTCAACCAGGATTTCAGCGACCCAAAAGAGGTGAAGCGTTACGCTGCAATGATGCACGCCGTCATCAATATGACCGTTGATAAATACGACGGTTCTTTAAAGGCGGAACATGGCACCGGGCGGAATATGGCACCATTTGTCAAAAAAGAATGGGGTGATAAAGGCTACGACCTGATGTGTGAAATCAAGAGGCTCTTTGATCCGGATACTATCCTCAATCCGGGTGTTATCATTAATGACGATCCCGAATGCTATTTAAAAAATTTCAAACCGTTGCCCCAGTGTGACCCCTTGATCGATAAATGTATTGAATGTGGTTTTTGTGAAGTTAACTGCATGTCAAACCATTTCAGCCTCTCTGCCCGCCAGCGGATTGTGGTGCAGCGAGAGATCACAAGACTGAAAAAAAGTGGAGAAAACCCTAAGCGCCTTGCTGAGCTTGAAAAAGGTTTTATCTTCCAGGGCGAGGAGAGCTGCGCAGGTGATGGCCTTTGCGAAACATCATGTCCTGTCTCCATCGATACCGGGAAATATATTAAACAAATACGTGCTGCAAATCGCAGTGTGTTTGGGAAAAAAGTAGGCCAATTTACCGGAGATCATCTGAACCTGGTCTGCAGCAGCGCTTCCGTTGCACTCGGGATGGTCGGAGGAATGCATCGCCTCCTGGGTACCAAGAATTTTGGTAAAATATGCGATACCGCACGTTCTGTAAGCGGCAATCGCATACCACAGTGGACACCTGCCATGCCGAGTGGCGTATCAGCTCCAAAAGCAACCCCGATCAATACTCACGCTGAGCAAAAAGTTGTCTATTTCCCGTCTTGCATTGTCCGGTCCATGGGACCAGCAAAGGACGACCCGGTGAATGATTCTGTGTCAGAGGTGACTATTCGGGTACTAAAGAAAGCTGGCTATGGCATCATTTTCCCTGAAGGTCTGAAAAAACTCTGTTGCGGTACCCCCTGGGAGTCAAAGGGTTTTACCGAAACAGCGGACATGAAGTCCAGCGAACTTGAACAGGCGCTGCTTATCGCTTCTGAGCAGGGAAAGTATCCGGTGCTCTGTGACACATCTCCTTGTTTATATCGAATGCGCAAGGTCATGGACAGCAAACTAAAACTTTACGAACCGGCTGAATTTGTACATAAATTCTTATTAAAGAAGCTGCATTTTACTCCTAAGAAGCAGACCGTAGCCATCCACCCGACCTGTTCAACCAAAAAAATGGGCCTTTCCGAAATTTTGAAAGAGGTTGCCTCGATGTGTGCAGACAAGGTGGTTTTGCCCCCTGATGTAAACTGTTGCGGATTTGCAGGAGACAAAGGTTTTCACCTGCCCGATCTAAACGCTCATGGCCTGAGAAAAGCTGTTCCGGTGATCAAACAGGAGGGAGCGGTGGTCGGATATTCAAACAGCCGAACGTGTGAGATCGGCTGTACAGACCAACTCGGTATTCCCTATATGTCGATCATGTACCTGGTAGATGAAGTCACGACCGGGGCAGCTTGAAGCACAGAGAAAACGGCGGCTCCCGTGACAACACGGGAACACGCTAGGGGGCCAGACTCCAATGTTTTTATGGATCTTTTGGTTTGATGGCAATGACGTTCGAACAGCGTTGACAACGCCAATGTTTCATATCTCGAGATTATCCTGAAAATCGTCTAAAGCGTACACCTTAAACCAAAAACACAACTCTATGGGCACGGTTTAGTTGAAAAACCGTGCTTTTTTTCTTGCCTTTTAACGTGTCCGTATTGTATTTATACGTGCATTTTAAAGGGAGTTTATTCATGGCTAAACCAATAACAGGAAAAACTCACGTCGGAGAACGGCGTGAAAATCGTCCGAATGGCGACATTTATGTCTATGAACGGATTACGGCCTACAACGAAAAGACCGGAAAAACCTATACGGTC
>JAUVLX010000139.1 GCA_030600525.1 Desulfobulbus sp.
GCAGCAGATTATGTCATTCATATGGACCCCTGGTGGAATCCGGCTGTTGAGGATCAGGCTTCAGATCGGGCTCACCGTATCGGACAGCAACGTCCGGTGACTATTTACCGGTTGGTGGTGAAAGATTCCATTGAAGAAAAAATAGTTGCCTTGCATAAAGTAAAACGTGACCTTGCAGATAACCTACTGTCCGGCAGTGACATGAGCGGGCGTATCTCTACTGCGGAGTTGCTGAATCTGCTTAAGAGTAAGTGAGGCAGGTAGGTGGGTGAGTGGTTTTATGTTCAAGGTTTATAGGAGATATTTGGACTTTTGGAAATCAGAGATTCACAGGAAACATCTTAACCCTGGACGTTTATAAGTCTATTGGGATTCACAGTAGTAGTGTTAAATCATGAATGAAAAACAATTGGTTAAGGTATCACCTGCCAAGCTTAAAGTGTCCTCATCAACTGTCGGCACGTGTGTCTTGGAAATATTCTGTTCCTTAGTGTTCAGGCAATTAGCAAACAGTTTTCCAATATTTGTCGTTAATCACTCGATATGATTCATTCTCTCTCTCTCCTCTATTTCATCTCATGTAACGAATTTAGTCTGTTGTGAAGCGTTAGTTCAATAAATAAGCTTTTTTTCTTTACAAAAAAAGTAACCTCCCTACAGTTTACCTAACGTTCGTTAGGGGTGGTTGGTTTCAATATTGTGCTTATTGCTGGCATTCTTGTTTGGTATGGGCTGAATCTGGAAAAAGATGAAAGAAACGACAAGTAAAATGGGTATCAAAATTAAATTAGTACACATGGAGAGTCTGGATGAAACCGTTACATGCTAAAAGTAAAGAGGAAATTCTTGCCATAGCCATCCCGCTGTTTGCCAGATCCGGATACAGCGGCGTATCAATGCGCATGCTTGCAAAAAAGGTCGGTGTAAGTGCTGCTGCACTCTACCATCATTTTCCAGACAAGCAGACTCTTTATCTTGCTGCCATGGTCCAGGTCTTTGTTGATAAAGCCGCTACTCTTGAAACGATTCTCAGCAGCAGTGAAACACCAGAAAAACGTCTGGCTCAGTTTATCAGCAGTCTTTGTGAGCTGATCCATCAAGACAATGACTTCAGTATGCTGATTCAACGGGAAATGATGGATGGTGATGAAGCTAGACTGCAACTTCTGGCCACAGAAGTCTACCAGGATCTGTTTCAGGGTGTTACCGGATTGTGCCGTGAATTGGATCCGCAACATGCCCCCTACCTTTTGGCTATCTCAATTATCGGGCTGGTGATGTATCACTTCCAGACAGCTGTGATCAGACCCTATCTCCTCTACAGTGAAGAATTGCACAGCGATCCACAAGTGATAGCTAAGCATGTTACTCAACTTGTGTTGCAAGGATTGAAAACCAGTTAAACATAAATGAAACATGTACATATAATTATAAAAACAGGAATAAAGGGAATGTGGCAGGGTAAAAGAAACGTGATAGTCTGGCCTTGTTTTATAAGTCTGATTTTGATTTTATCAAGCTGTACTCAGGAACCGGATCCGGTTGCCAATAAAGAACCAACAGTTCACATGCTGCCAGTAAGCGGTGTTACGAATAAAGAACTTCCTATTTACTATACTACGATTGGCTCAGTGATCTCCGACAATCGAATTCAAATCACCTCGCGTATCGCCGCATATATTAATGGAATTCCAGTGCGGGAAGGGCAACAGATAAGCAAAGGAGACGTTCTCGTTTCGCTTGACAGCAGCGATATTGATGGTGCAATACAACAGGAGGCGGCAGCAGTAAATAAATCCCGGTCAGCGCTGAAAGATGCTCAGATCGATCTTGAACGGTACGAAGCACTTTTCAAAGAAAAAAGTGTTCCTGAAAATGCATTACGAAAGGTACGGTTGCAAAGAGATATCAGCCAGGAAACATTGCATGCAGCTCAGGCAGCTCTGGAAACGGCAAAATCACAACTCCAATATATCCTTATCAAAAGCCCGGTGGACGGTGTAGTCGTGGAGCGACAAAAACGCACAGGCGATCTTGCCACCCCTGGATTTCCCATCATCTCGATCGAAGCGGAAAAAGCGCTTCTTTTTAAGTCATTTGTTCCGGAAAGCCAAATTCAAAAACTTGTCCAGAATGACAAGGTAACGGTTGCCATCGATGCTCTCGGCAAAATATTAGACGGTCATATTTCAAGGATTGTTCCTTCGGGGGATTCGGTAACCAGAAGTTATGAAATAAAAATCAGCCTGAACGATACAGCAGACCTTTTGCCGGGAATGTTCGGTCGTGTTCAATTCCAGGTTGGCACTGAAACATCACCTGTTATAGCACGAACAGCAGTTGTTGAACGTGGCGGATTACGTGGTGTATTTGTAGTGGATGCTGAGCAGCAAGCCCATTTTCGCTGGTTACGATTTGGCAGAGAATGGCCGGATCGCCTGCAAGTACAGGCAGGGGTGTCCTCTGGCGAATATATTGTTACCCACTCCGGTGCTCTTCTCCACGATGGCGATTTCGTTAAAACCGGGAATCGTAATGAATAAGCCAAAACTGAATTCGGCTGGCCGAATAGCTGAACTCTTTGTTAATTCTAAACTCACCCCGTTATTTATTCTGGCCTGTGCTATTCTTGGACTGGTGGCAATAACCCAGACACCGCGTGAAGAAAATCCGCAAATTCTGGTACCCGGGGCAGAGATCATGGTTACCCTGCCCGGCGCATCACCACAGGAAGTTGAGCAACTGGTTGTCAATCCTTTAGAGGGTCTGGTGCGACAAATCAGTGGCGTGGATCACACCTTTGCCATCGCTATGGATTCCATGGCTTTGATTCAGGTGCAATTTGAGGTGGGTGAAGACAAGGAACGATCACTCGTAAAGCTCCATGACCGGATACAGGGACATTGCCGAAAATTACCTGTCGATGCCAGCACACCGATTATTCGCAGTGTTGATGTGGACGATGTACCCATTGTTACAGTAACCCTGGCTTCTGAAAAATATGACGATTATGCTCTGAAACGACTGGCTGATCGGATGATTGAGCGTTTACGCAGCATGGAAGAGGTCTCCGTGGTCTATGTACAGGGCGGACGTGATCGAGAACTTCGTATTGAGCTTTCTCCTGAGCGGCTCCATGCCTATGGTATTTCAGGAGATATCACAACCACCCTGTTCCAGACAGCTAATGTGGCAATGCCTGTCGGCTCTTTTCTCCATCAGGAACAGAACAGTAGCCTGTTTGTTGATGGTTACCTGCAAACAGCACAGGATGTTCGCAAATTGGTTGTTGGCAGTCATCAGGGCAGACCTGTTTTCTTGGAGGATGTTGCTAAGGTAATTGATGGGCCACCAAAGGAACGCCAGCGGCTCAGTCGCTTTTCTTTTGGTCCTGCTGATGCAAATTTTAGAGTTACTGAAGACCCTGAAATACCTGCAGTTACACTGGCTGTTGCCAAAAAGCCGGGTGCAAATGCCGTCTTTGTTGCAAATGATATTCTGGAACGAATCGAAAGGATGCAGGCCAGCTTTGTCCCGCAGGATGTCCATGTAATTACCACCCGCAACGATGGTAAACGAGCAGATGACAGCGTCAATCTACTCATTAACAACCTGGGAATCGCTCTGATATCTGTCTTTATTGTCGCATTATTTTTTCTCAGTTTCAAAGAGGCAGCGATTATAGGAATGTGTGTTCCCCTTATTCTGTCGATTACCCTCGGTGCTGATTATTTTTTTGGGGTGACCATTAACAGAATCACCCTTTTTGCCTTGATCCTCTCCATGGGACTCCTCGTGGATGCAGCCATTGTGGTGGTGGAAAATATTCATCGCCGTTACAAGTACATACAAAACGAAGATAAACAGCTTACTGCAATTCTGGCCACCAATGAAATAGGCAACCCGACTAATCTGGCAACCCTGTCCATCATGCTGGTGTTCCTGTCCATGATCATCCTGACTGGCATGCCAGGTGCCTATTTTTTTCCTATTACATTTAATGTTCCGGTAACCATGTTGGCGTCTTTGGTGGTCGCCTATGTTGTGACGCCATGGGCAGCAAATCGCTGGATGATGGTAAAAGGGGAACAGGATTCTGAAGAAGAGGTCCCCAGGGAGAAGCTGCATCGTTTCTACCACGCACTCATTACACCAATTCTTGATCGTCCTGGCCTTCGCACTTTGTTTTTTTTCATAATAGTATTACTCATCATTGCCACAGTGATGCAGGCTGCCTGGCAGTTTGTTCGGCCACAGGGCATGTCAGGTCCGTTAACACCTGGCTGTGTTGCCATGGGAATGTTGCCAAAAGATGATAAGAACACCTTTAATATTACCATTGATATGCCTGAATATACACCGGTGGAAACCACCGACAAGGTCGCACGAGAGGTGGGTGTGCTGCTCCATAAGAATGCTTATGTCAGCAATTATCAAACATGGATAGGCGAGGCCGGGATTGTCGATTTTAATGGTTTGTTGCGAGGTTCAGGCAATAAACAGGGCGCTCATGTCGCTGAAATTCGCGTCAACCTCATGGATAAAAAGAATCGGAGTATTAGCTCTATCACCCTGGTGCAAGAGTTGCGTCCTGAGATAAATAAGATTCAGGCGCGTTATCCAAAAAGCTTAATCCAGCTGGTGGAAGACCCTCCAGGCCCTCCGGTACAAGCCACAGTTCTGGCAGAGATCTATGGTTCTGACCCAAAACTTCTGCGTAAACTTGCAGGCCAGGTCAGCGAGGCTTTCAAGGAGACTTATGACATGGTTGATGTCCACGATACAGAGGTGGAGGATGTTCATAAATTCAATGTTGTTGTTGATAAGGAAAAGGCGGCATTGTCAGGTATCAGTACAATTCAGATAGCTCAGGTACTGCGCACTCTTGTCCATGGCGCAGATCTTGGTCGTCTCCATGTGCAGGGTGAGAAAAATCCTGTACCCATCAGGGTGCATGTTCCCCAGCGGTTCCAGGTCAATCCTGAAAATCTTTCCCGTGTCTTTGTGACAAATCCCCAGGGGAAGAAAATTCCCGTGTCTGAAATGGTACAGCTTATCCCTGCCTGGCAGGACCGTCCTATACTGCATAAAGATTACGAGCGGGTCACTTTTGTGGGCGGTGAGCTTGCGACTACTTCACAGGTATACGCAGTGCTTGATCTGAACCGTCGCCTGCAGGATCTGCCCATGGAGAATGATAAAGTTATGCGGACTGGTAACCTCACCATCAAGGCTCAGGCACCGGACACCATTGACGGCTATCAGTTGTTCTGGGGTGGAGAGATGCGTATGACCCTCGATATTTATCGAGATTTGGTTGTTGCCTTGCTGGTGGCTCTGTCATTTATCTATTTACTTCTGATCGCGTACTACCATTCTTTTAGAATTCCTCTGGTGGCAATGGCTGCCATCCCTTTAGGTCTGATTGGGGTTTTGGGGGGGCATTGGCTGATGGGACAGATGTTTAGTGGACCCTCGATAATCGGCATCATTGCCCTCTCTGGAATAGTTGTCCGCAATTCCTTATTGATTATAGACTTTGTACTCGATTATATGAAAAAAGGGATGCCTCTCTATGAAGCAATCAAGGAAGCGGGTGCCGTCCGTTTGCGACCGATCCTTCTTACTGCGCTTACTACTGCCATGGGTAGTGCCATCATGCTTTCCGATCCTGTATTTGGAGGCCTGGCAGTATCTTTGATATTCGGCACCATCTCTGCCTCAATCCTGACTATGATAGTGATTCCGACTCTCCTTTATCTTTTGCTGCGAAACAAACCTATTCCCGTATCAAATGCTGCCTCTGGAGAGATCTCATGATGTGTTCTTTTTCTTTTATAAATATATACCGCATGCTGCCTCTGCTGGGAGTATTGCTTGCAATTCCTGTTTATGCAGAAACACTCTCCGAAGCATGGGAAATAGCACTGGTTCAAAACTTTAGCCTCAAAGCCGCACAGGAAACCGTGGCGGCGGCTGAGGAACAACTGGAAGCAGCAAAAGCAATTAGGCTTCCCGGACTTTCATTTAAAACGGGATATACGGCACGGGACAATGAACCGCAACTCCGGGCAACTATTGGACCGAGTACAATGGAGTTACCCGTTGAGAATCAATACAATTATGCCTATCAGGCAACTGCCTCTATTCCTCTCTATACAAGTGGACGTATCACAAGTGGTATTGATGCAAGTACGGCAATGCTCAAGGCATCTGAAGCTGATAAGGCAAGTGTCTTACTGAATCTAAAAATGCAAGTGGCGGAATCCTACGTATCAGTATTACGTGCCATGCGTGGATTCGAGGTGGCAGAGAGTTATGTGGCAAGCCTTGAAGCCCATGAACGGGATGTGTTTTCCTTTTATAATCAGGGCATCGTCGCCTGGAATGATTACCTGGCCTCTCAGGTTTCTCTGGCTGATGCCAGGCAACAGATGATTCAGGTTCAAAACAACCTTGATTTGGCCCAGGCTGCCTTTAATCGTCTGCTTCAGCGACCATTAGCCCAAAAGATAGTATTAGAAGAGTTAACGCTTGAGAACAACAAAGAAACGCTACCTGTTCTGACCCGGAAAGCTCTAGAACAACGTAGCGAACTTGCAGCACTAACCAAAAAGATTCAGGCACTGCGTAATCAGGCAACAGGTGTTCGGGCTGAAGACCTGCCGCAGATTGCATTGGTGGGAGGATATGGCTACCAGCAAAACGATTACCTTGTTGAAGAAGGTCAATGGTCCATCACCCTGGGGTTAGAATGGAACCTGTTTGATGGAGGTGTTTCCAACCATAAAGCCAATGTTATCTCCAGACAAGCAAATGCTCTGCAGCAACAGTACAATGATTTTACCTCCATGATTGCTTTACAGACCCGACAGGCATGGCTCGATACCCAGGAGACCCAAAAGCGGTTGCAGGTTACCAGCAAAGCTATTGCCAGTGCGGAAGAGAATCTTAAGGTAAGTCGAAATCGTTACCATTCAGGCCTGAGCACGAATACAGATGTTCTGAGTGCCGCGACTCTACGGATCAAGAGCCAATATAATCACGCAAATGCCCGTTACGATAAGTTGTTAGCTATTCTGCATCTAAAACGAGCAACTGGTGAATTATAACAAACAGTAGTCGTTAGGAGTATTCATTTGATATTGAAAAAATACACGGTTGAGTGAACTAACACTCGATCATCAATCAATCTACAAACCAGGAGGATATCATGAAACAACTATTGAAAAACATAGTATACACAGGCACTGGAGCCGCATTCCTCACTAAAGAGAAAATTGAAGCGCTAAAAGATGAGTTAGTGGAACAGGGTAAAATCAAGGAGGATGAGGGCAAAGAGTTTGTTAACGAACTGGTCAAAAAAACCGCCTCGATTAAGGATTCATTGGATCTCAAAATCAGCCAGATAATTGAGCGAAAAATCAAAGAGCTTGATATCCCTACTAATGCAGACTTTGCAGATTTGCGTCGGCAAGTTGAAGAATTGCAAGTTGCTTTGAATAAAAAGCCGGAAGAATAGCAGAGCTCCATTATTTCATGGATTAAGAAAAAATGAACCTCTCTAAAAAATCAGCTCTTAGCATCGGTCTCGCCTTGGGAAGTGGCTCATCGCGCGGTTGGGCTCATATCGGAATCATTCGGGCTTTATCTGAAATTGGGATAGAGCCTGATATCGTTTGTGGGTGTTCCATTGGTTCAATTGTTGGAGCATCATATCTGGCCGGGAATCTAGATACGCTGGAGGATTGGGTATGCTCTCTGACGCAGACAGATGTTGTGAAATTTCTCGAGTTCAATCCCTTATTAAGGGGCTTTGTGGATGCAACACGGCTGCAAAGCTTTTTTACGAAGTATATTTGTGAGGAGAACACGCAGTTCAGGGATCTCTCTAGAATTTTTGCCACAGTCTCAACGGATTTGGAAAGTGGGCGAGAAATCTGGTTTACCAAGGGGCAGGTGCTGAACTCTGTCTGGGCCTCTATTTCCCTGCCGGGACTGTTCCCACCGATTCAGAGTCAGGGGAGATGGTTGGTTGATGGTGGCTTGGTAAACCCCGTTCCGGTATCAATATGTCGTGCTCTGGGGGCTGATATCGTTCTCGCTGTGAATTTGAACGGAGATATTGTTGGAAAGCACTTTTTCAAACAAAAGCCAAATAAAAAAAACAAAGATGATGAAAATGTCTTCCTGACCTTCAAAAAGAGTGTGAAAAATTACTCTGATTCATTTTTTGAAAAAATAAAAGGAAAGGACAATCCACCCAGCCTGCTCGATGCGATCTCCGGTTCAATCAACATTACCCAGGACAGAATAACACGAAGCAGAATGGCAGGTGACCCTCCGGATATATTACTTTCTCCCAAATTGGCTCATATTGGTTTGTTAGAATTTCATCGGGCAAAAGAAGCAATCCAGGAAGGGAAAGACTGTGTTGAAAGAATGTTTCCTGAAATTCAATATATTATGAAACTGTGAACTTCAACCAGCACAGATCAGACATTCAGAAAGCATAGGTGTCCATTGGCGGCCCTAAATCAGACAAGCATATAATCAGTTTAGATTATTCCTGTTATGTTGCGAGTTGAGCTATCCTATTGAAATAATGATGTTTTTAGAGCGAATTGCCCGCGGGTTAATTTGTTCTATCATTTCAAGGCATTCCGCTATTCTTGGGAGCGATTCTTCTTTTCCATGCAACATAA
>JAUVLX010000236.1 GCA_030600525.1 Desulfobulbus sp.
CATCCCACGCCTTAAGGCCTCAAAAATATAACTCAGGCGGCGTGAATTTGGTTGGGTAAGACCACGATCCAAATCGTCCTGATGCAGGTCGACCATTTCGTCCTTACGGTCAAACCCAAATCCCATGCGACCTATTTCCAAAGAGCGAATCCCTTTCTGAAATGCTTCTTTAAAGGTTCTCCCTATGGCCATGGTTTCGCCGACCGATTTCATTGCGGTGCTGAGAATGTCATCGGTTTCCGGAAATTTTTTAAAGGTCCAGCGAGGAATCTTGACTACGCAGTAATCAATGGTCGGCTCAAACGAAGCATACGTCTCGCGGGTAATATCATTTTTAATTTCATCCAGCGTGTAGCCTACAGCCAATTTGGCTGCAATTTTTGCTATGGGGAACCCGGTCGCTTTGGACGCAAGGGCCGAAGAGCGAGAAACCCTGGGGTTCATCTCGATGATCATCAATTCCCCGTCTGCAGGATTGACCGCAAACTGTACGTTAGAGCCGCCTGTTTCTACCCCAATTTCACGAATAATGGCAATGGCTGCATCACGCATTTCCTGATATTCACGATCAGTAAGGGTTTGCGCTGGAGCAACGGTGATCGAGTCACCTGTGTGGACACCCATCGCATCAATATTTTCAATGGAGCAGATAATGACCACATTATCATTTTTATCACGCATGACCTCAAGCTCGAATTCCTTCCAACCAAGGAGACTTCGCTCAATCATCACCTCTGTAGTCATGGACAGATCAAGTCCTGCCGTGGCAAGCTCCTTGAGCTCGGTCCGGTTGTAGGCAACGCCGCCTCCGGTTCCCCCCAGGGTGAAACTCGGTCGAACAATTACCGGAAATCCAATTTCGTTGCCCGCTTCCATTGCATCTTCAAGGGTATGTACAATGGATGATTCCGGCACCTTTAGGTTAATTTTTCGCATGGCATCACGAAACTCTTCTCGCCCTTCCGCCTTTTTAATAACGTCAACATTTGCGGCAAGCATTTCTACGCCATATTTTTCAAGCACCCCCATCTCAGCTAACTTGATGGCAGTATTGAGACCGGTCTGACCGCCCAAAGTCGGCAGTAATGCATCCGGTCGCTCACGCTCTATCACCTTAGCCACACATTCCGGCGTGATAGGCTCAATGTACGTGCGGTCTGCAAGCCCAGGATCGGTCATGATGGTGGCAGGATTGGAGTTAATTAAAACTACCTCGAACCCTTCTTCTTTCAGAGCCTTCACAGCCTGGGCTCCAGAGTAATCAAATTCACAGGCCTGGCTGATGATAATCGGCCCGGAGCCAATGATGAGAATTTTATTTATATCTGTTCGTTTAGGCATGATTCGTTATCAAATAGTAGGTCAGGATGAATGCTGCATGAGTTCAATAAAACGGCCAAATAAATACTCTGCATCATGGGGACCAGGAGCATATTCAGGATGATACTGTACTGAAAACGCGGGGTACTGTAAATGCCGCATGCCTTCCAGGCTGTTATCATTGAGGTTGATATGAGTTACCTCAACTTCGGGTGGTAATTTTTCAGAATCAACACAAAAGCCATGGTTTTGCGAGGTAATTTCAATCTTGCCAGTGGTAAGATCCTTTACCGGCTGATTAGCTCCACGGTGCCCAAACTTAAGTTTGTAGGTTGAGCCACCATACGCTAGAGCGAGTATCTGGTGTCCGAGACAAATACCAAAAATCGGTTTAACCCCAAGTAATTGTCTTACATTTTCTACGACCCCCTCAACACCGGCAGGGTCACCGGGACCATTGGATAAGAAAATTCCATCCGGGTCAAGCGCCAGCACCTGAGCAGCAGAAGTTGTGGCTGGTACCACAACCACCTGACACCCATACTGTTTGAGAAGCCGCAGCTGGTTGTACTTCACACCAAAATCAAACGCCACGACCTTAAACTTTTCTTTTCCACCATCTCCGAATCCCTTTCCCTGCTCAGGACCGTTATCAGTCCAGAGATAAGGGGTATCACAGCTCACTCTCTTGACCATATCCCGGCCAACCACTCCTGACCATTGTCTGGCTCGCTGTACCAACGAATCACCATCCAGGTCTTCGGTGGAAATGACAGCTTTCATAGCGCCACTGTTCCGTATCAGTCGGGTAAGCATCCGGGTATCAAGCCGTTCAATACCAAGCACATTATATTGTTGTAAAAAGGATGCTAAATCAGAGGTGGACCGATAATTGCTGGGCTGAGATTGATACTCTCGCATCAAAAATGCACGTGGATGAACTCCCGCAGACTCCATATCCTCAGCATTGACACCATAGTTACCGATCATGGGATACG
Source organism: Desulfobulbus sp. (assembly GCA_030600525.1). Classification (GTDB taxonomy): domain Bacteria; phylum Desulfobacterota; class Desulfobulbia; order Desulfobulbales; family Desulfobulbaceae; genus Desulfogranum. Next base: position 2,319 of record JAUVLX010000236.1, read on the forward strand.
TCATAGTCACCAATTGCGCAGTATACGAAGGATCAGTCAACACCTCCTGGTATCCGCTCATACTGGTATTAAAAACAATTTCGCCCAGAGCCTCCCCGGGACCTGTAAATGAATATCCTGATATTACTGTACCGTCTTCAAGCCCAATCAATGCTTTCATAAAGTGTCTTTTATCATTTTATTGTGAAAAATTTGAATAATGCCTGAGAGGCGCTTCTCTACAAACCTGTTTCCCTTTTTTTTTCAAAAAGGTCTTTCACCAAGTTAATCTGTTTCTCTACTATCTCAGCACCACTTAAAACCAAGTTTTTGGCCTGTTTACAGGCCTGCTTGTATTTTTCCTGATGCTGGTCATGATCCTGGAGCAGACAGGCTAACTGGTCCGCATCTATAACAGGAAAGCCACATCCTGCTGACTCAAGCAAGTCTGCTTCCTGGCGGAAATCGTTCATAAAGGGACCGTAATATACAGGACGTTCCTGTTGAACGGCTTCGAGTATATTGTGCCCTCCCCGTTTGACCAGGCTTCCTCCACAAAAGTTATAGTCACCTGCACTATAAAGATCGACCAAATCACCCATGGTGTTCACCAAGACAACAGGATGGGTCCGTTTCCCACCATTTTTCAACTCAATATAATAATGAAATTGAAGTCCCGCCCTCAACAACAACTCCGCGACTTCCTTTATCCGCTCAAGGTGCCTGGGCACGATTACCCACAGTAAGTCACGCTGTAAGGAAAACCGCTGATAGACAGGAATCAGTTGTTCCTCTTCTCCAGAATGAGTAGAACCGCAGACAAAGACTTTTTCTACCCCCACCTGAAGAATCTGTCGATAACGATTTCTACGACCAGGAATATCATTTTTTCCCATTGCAGATTTCACATTACCGCAAACCTGTACCCGATCAGAGACTGCACCAAGGCGAGAAAAACGCGAAGCATCCTCCTTGGTAATAGTCGCAATCCACTGAAACCCCTGCAGCAACTGGCTCATAAACGTCTTCAAATACAGGTATCGCCCTAAAGAACGTTCAGACAAACGCCCGTTAAGTAGAGCAGCAGCTATTCCTTTCTTCCTTAACATGCTCAACATAACCGGCCAAAGTTCTGTCTCCAGACAGACATATACGTCTGGAGCTATCTTTTGCAGAGCCCTGGCAACAACAATCGGTACATCCAGAGGTGCCATGAGGCATGGGATATCGTCAGGAAACAGATTTTTTGCGATCTTGTTTCCCTGTTCGGTGGTTGTAGTCAAGACTACACTCAATCCGGGGATTTCCTGCAAAAAAGCTTCTGCCACAATGACAGCAGCACGAACTTCACCTACCGACGCGGCATGTAGCCAAAGCCGCTTCTGGCTCTGGATCTCAGGCAAAAGGTAATCATCATACAACCCAAGTCGCTGCTCAAGTCCGTAACTGTACCTTTTTCCTAAATGCTTGAGTAAGGGAAGAAACAGGTGCAGAAGAAGATAAACACCTGTTCCGACTATACCGTATCCCAAGTACAGAATATTGTTCACATGAACACCGGCTTGTTGAAATAGAAAGCGCAAAAACATGATATTAAAACAGGATTCATTGCGTCAGTCAACAAAGTTCAGCCTAAATTCGCTAAAACACCCCTGCCAACAGTTTTTATACCTGTACTTTCATCAAGCAAGACACTCTCCTCTTAGAGAGAAACATCTTCGCCAATCTGCAGGGAATTTTTCATTGACAATCCCTCTTTTGATTTGTATGCAACCCCAGACCATTCTTAGTAAGCTTTCCCCAAAGGCCATCACCCTTCCGATTGGGAGTTTAACGTGCTCTTACAGCACGGTTTTGTATTTATTATAGGAAAGCCGTAATCACACGTTCCATCTTCATCGCTCACAGGCCAGGCTACACGGAACGAACAACTCGCCGGAGACGACAATGAACAAATGGCTCACCATTCTACTTCTGACTGCGTTGCTTTTTGGACTCGGACAACCGGTATCAGCAAAAAATGAGGAAAAAAAAATGAAAGATGGATTGTATGCTAAAATAGACACCAAAAAAGGGGAGATACTCCTCAAGTTGTATTATGATAAAACTCCACTGACGGTCATTAATTTTGTTGGACTGGCAGAAGGCAGTCTTCATCTAGCAGGGTTTGACAAACCTACTGGAAAGCCCTTTTATGACGATCTCACTTTCCACAGAGTCATCGACAACTTTATGATCCAGGGCGGATGTCCGCTGGGAACAGGCACTGGCGGACCAGGCTATACCTTTCCTGACGAATTTGACCCTTCGTTGAAGCACAACAAGCCCGGAATTCTATCCATGGCCAATGCCGGCCCAGGAACAAATGGCAGCCAATTTTTCATTACCCACGTTCCGACACCCCACCTTGACGGCAAACACACTGTTTTCGGAAGAGTAGTGGAAGGTATGGACGTTGTCAATGCTATTGCCAAAGGCGATGTTATCGAGAAGATCGAAATTATCCGAGCTGGTAAAGACGCCGAAAAATTCAAAACCAACCAAGCTGCTTTTGACAGTGCAATGGCAGAGATTGGGGATTCCCAAAACGGCACGTTGAAAAAAGAGAAGGAAAAAATCAAAAAGCAGATCAAGGATAAATGGCCGGAAGCCCACAAAACGCGCTCAGGGCTCTACTATCAGATTGAAGCAGAAGGCAGCGGCCCGACTCCCAAGAAGGGTGATGTCATTAGTGCCCACTATACAGGTCGCCTCCTCTCTAACAATAAGAAGTTTGACAGCTCCTATGACCGCAAGGAACCCATTCAGTTTCCAATTGGTGAAGGAAGGGTAATTAGTGGATGGGATGAAGCTCTTATCGCGATGAAAAAAGGCGAAAAACGCACCCTGATTATTCCACCGAATCTGGCTTACGGGGAACAAGGCGCGGGAGGGGTAATCCCCCCCAATGCATGGCTGGTCTTTGACGTGGAGTTAGTTGACTTTTAACGTTTAGAAATCTTCGAAAACTGTTTAACAAGGCGGGATCCCTCGGGAATACCCGCCTTTTTCATTCCCACTTGAAGCTGACGCATGAACAAACAAAATATTGCTTCGGGCATCTATATCCGGCTCATCCTGACCATGATATTCTGGGGCGGTACATTTGTTGCTGGTCGGATTGCCTCACAGGCAATGCACCCTATTGCAGCAGCAACAGGAAGATTTACTCTGGCCTCCGTAATATTGCTTAGCTTTATCTATTTCAAGGAGAGACGCTTCCAGAGACTCACCCTGCCAGAGTGGGGAGCTATGACATTGTTGGGCCTCACAGGAGTGTTTACTTACAACCTTTTCTTTTTCTCCGGCCTGCAATTAGTGGAGGCAGGGAGAGCATCGATGATCATCGCAGCTAATCCCGTGGTCACCACCATACTGGCTGTTATTTTTTTCCA
>JAUVLX010000205.1 GCA_030600525.1 Desulfobulbus sp.
ATTATGGTGAGTAAATGACAGCCAGAAAGCCGGGTCGGGCAAAGTCATTGATGCCTTGGATGAGAATCAAGATCGCTTCACCAGTCTCGTCTGAAAAACGATTACTGCGCTTTAAGGCGTAAAATGCTTCTTTCGCTTATGAGTGTGATTAAGAGACGAACCATCGCCAAGGATCTAACATTAGGTCTCACCGCCACTATAATTTTGGTCACCGCTGCAGTGAGTCTGCTATACTATGTCTCATCAACATCAAGTGCTGAGAAGCGCCTACGCGACCAAGCTATGCTCCATGCCAACAGGTTATCACACAAGCTAGCTACACCACTCGTTAAGAAGGATGTCACCACAATACTACGCACCGCCTGGGACTATCAAAAGCATTACGGTCTTTCGAGGTTGCGCGTATTAGATGCAGATGGCGACGCGGTATACAATCCTGACATGCGTGCATACAATCGTTCATTCCGTGCAAATGGTGACGTGAAAGACGATCCTGAAGCTACTGAAGAGACGGGCCTTGCAACTGCGACCAAATCTGTGCACTGGTATGATCACTACGTAGGATCTGTGGAGGTTTCACTCACAAGAAAAGGAATCGTTGAGGCCCAACAAATAACCCTGTACCTGACGTTTATGATAATGCTCTCTGTCGTTTTAACCGTCATTGCCGTAAGCAGGATATTACTAAAAGCATTCTTAACGAAACCATTGGCTAACGTAGCACAAGGCATTGAGGTCATTGCAAATGGTTCGTATGATCGCGTTCTGGCTTCTGTCGGTCGCTGGGACATCGATGTTATCATCGAGAAAATAAACGTAATGGCCAGTCACATTGCTGCAAGGGATAAACGACTTCGGGACTTAATTGAGGAGCTTAAGGTAAGCAGGGATGATCTGCACAAGAGTTTGGAAGAAACAGTAACATCGTTGGCTTACACCACTGAAAAAAGGGACCCCTATACCGCCGGGCATCAAGAGCGGGTTAATCGTTTAGCGCTTGCAATTGCCAAGGAGCAAGGGCTTTCAGATCAGCAAATCGAAGGACTTCATATTGCATCCTTGCTGCACGATATCGGAAAGATCGCCCTACCAGCCGAATATCTCGCGAAACCATCCCTCTTGTCCAATGTTGAGAGAGCTATAATTGAAAACCACGCCGAGGTGGGGTATGACATCCTCAAGAATATTCACTTCCCGTGGCCAGTGGCAGAGATTGTCTATCAGCACCATGAACACCTGGACGGATCGGGTTACCCAAGGGGGCTGACCGACAAAGAAATCCATCTGGAGGCAAAGATCCTTACCGTGGCCGACGTGGTCGAAGCCATGTCAGCCCACCGCCCTTATCGTCCTTCATTAGGCTTAACAGCGGCTCTTGACGAGATTCGCTCTGGCAGGGGAACCCGTTATCATACTTCGTCCGTGGACGCATGTTTGCGGCTCCTCGATGAGAAGAAGGCTGAATTTTTCTCCAAAGACTGGTGTCCTCTTTTTTCTAGTCAGTCCCGCGAACCATAATCGCGGTAAGGCTGCGGATTGGGCTATACGGTTTCAGGAGCCTTATTCTTACTTAATGTGGGCCCAGATAGTACTTGATTGCGGATCCTGGCGTTTCTGTTTGCGGTCCGCTATATTTAGGTCACGGGGTATAGTTTTGGAAACCATCTCTCAATAGCATCAAGCGGAAAAGACAGAATAAGCGGCGCACGAGTGCTGTCTGATTTTAAGTAGCCTTTTTTTATAAGATCTGAAACAACGTTTCTCGCCATTCTTTCACCGTAGCCTGTCAACGAGGCGGTTTGTCCTCGTAGCACTTCTCCCGCTAGAAGAGCTTCACGGAGTATGGGAAAGGAGCCTTTTGGCAATTGCCCTCTATCCACCTCCTCTTCTATATGAATACGCATCCGGCGTAAAAGATCATTAGGCTCAAGCAGTGATGCCATGAAATCAACCTGGTCGATACAGGTTTTTAAAAAGAAAACACAAAAATCCTTCAAGGCCTGTGTTGATAGAGTTCCGCGTCCGTCTAAATCGCCACGCCGCAAAGCATCAGTGGCCATGAGCAGTGTTTTATACTCGTTGGCGTTTCTTGCCAACCCTCTAGCTACAGACCAAAGGCTGCTACCAACCCCGTAGCGTATAAGTGAGGCATGTGACATTAGCCGCGTAACACGTCCGTTGCCGTCGTAAAATGGGTGTATCCAAAGCAGTCTGTGATGTGCTGCCCCAAGGGCAATGATTTGCCGGACCTTTGAGAGTCGGTTGCTGTCATAAGCTGCAGCAAATCTTTCTAAGAAGAGCGGAAGAGCTTCTGCACCTGGAGGGATGTGTTTACCAACTTGTACCCCCCCATCCCGAAGCTTACCTGGAACAACCCGGATACGCTCGCTGGTATTTGGGTTTTGTACCCAAAGCAATTCATCAGGCATTCGCCTGCAAAACTCTTGATGCAGCCAAATCAGATAGTTTTGATTGGTTGTTTTTTCTTCTAGATCTTCATGATAGTCGATAAGTCGCTGCACTTCTATATGAGCAACGGCTTCATGTTGTAGCGCTCTTTTTTCTGGATCAGATGAATAGTCCTCTTGGGTTAAAGCGCGGTCTATATCACGAGGGTGCGTATCGTGCCCTTCGATAAGGTTTGAGTAATAGCAGTTCATTGATCGGACTAGATCCCCTAAGCTTTCACGTACCGTAGGAACGAGTTGACTCGCGAGGCAGCTCGCTTTGGTCGCTAACTCCATAGCTAGGTCTTCTAGTTCACGGTCGCCGTCTGGCGGCAACATTGGCTCCATTAAGCCGACAGGTTCTGTAATTTTCATAGATTAAAACCGTCTAATTTTGCCGGAATAAAACAATGCATATAGCACTGTATAACAAATTGTTACCTGTGTAACAGGCAATATTATTGCCGGTTTTTTTGCCGGTTTGGGAGGCGTTGTAAATTCAAGACGTACTTTTCGAGAAATTTTCTAACTTTTCAAAATTATCAATCTTAATCGGTAGACAGATTTCAAGGCACAAGTAAAATAATTCCCTGTTTAATTTCAAGGAGTAACTCCAGCCCTGCTGGTCAAATATAAATTGGGTAAAAATCAGAAAGCCGCTGTTTTGATTCAAAACTTGAATTCGGTTGGGCTATACAGTTTCAGGTTGATTTAAAAAAACTCTGCAAATTCTCCTTCTTTGTGCAATTTTACAGTAATGGCGTTTTTGTAATTTTAGCTTGACTCATCTCGTCTGTACAGAATTCCTGGAAGACTTTTCTAAAGGCAAGATCTATCCTACCAGTCATGACTTAGTGAAAAGATCTTGCCTTTAGAAAAATCGACTTCCGGGAGACACTATATACAAGAGATGAGTCAAGCAAAGACTTGACCCCTCTGTGACCCCTCTGCTTTGCATGGCAGGGTCAGTAATGGTTCTGTTTTTTATTCCTGAATCAAGATTGTTCCTGAGCATCAATTAAAAATTTATTGTCTGGAACAATCTTTTACGATACCAACCGACCGCGTTCTCTGGAAAAAGAGAATTCATTTGTTCAATATCACCTTCACTGCCAGGCCTAGCTCATCAATGGTGTATGGTTTTTTGATGAACCCCCCAGCTCCCAAACGGCATGTTTTTTTTACAGCCCTACTTTCTGAAAAGCCACTGGCTATTAATGCTTTTTGGTTTGAATATATTGTGGATATTGTTTTATAGGTCTCGTAACCATTCATGCCTGTTCCCATGATCATATCTAGTACTATCAGGTCAGCCGAGTTGGTACGAAGATAGGAGACAGCCTCCTCCCCTGAAGCAACAGTTGTAACATGATATCCGAGAAGAGTAAGAATCTCTGAGGCAATATCTCGTTGGATTTCTTCGTCATCAACCACAAGGATAGTCCCATGGCCGTGAAGCTCGCTTCTGGCGGCAGTCAAAGTCTCTTTTTTTATTCTCTCTTCAGAAAGTGGAAAATAAAGAATGAAACAACTGCCAGTTTCATCAGATGTAACTTCAACAAAGCCGTTATGATCTTCCATAGTGTTCCAGACGACACTTAACCCGAGGCCGGTGCCACTTCTGCCCAACACCTTTTTTGTGTAAAACGGCTCAAAAATCCGACTCAGCGAATCTTTATGGATGCCATGACCATTATCGCTAACCTGGAGAACGGCGTATTTCCTGGGTGCTGGATTACGTGAGTCACATTCGAGCCTTTTGCTGAAAGTTGTTAGAATAATTTCCCCTTTATCCTCAATTGCTTCAGCAGCATTGGCAACCAGATTCATAATACATTTTGTTACGTGAACGGAGGAGCAAGAAATGTAGAGTGGTGAGGTACTGAGTTTTTTATGACAGATAATATGTGGAGACCGTGATATGAGGTTGTCGTGTTGAGGGGAGTGAGCATATTGGTGGGTTATTTCGTTGAGATCATGGATTTTTCTAGTGCTGGCAACACCACGGGCCACGGTCAATAAATCTGCGACTACGGCGGCCGCACGCTGTCCAGATTCTTGAATTCTGTTTAAAGGTGTACGGAGAGGGCTGTCTTCAGGTAGTTTTAACAGAAGCATTTCAGGATAATTGATAATGCCTGAAAGAATATTATTCAGGTCGTGCGCAACACCTCCAGCCATAAGGCCAATAGATTCCATCCGTTTCGCCCTGTGTAATTCTGCCTGAACTTGTTCTTTTTCTTTCAGCAGGGCTGTAACCTTAGAGATTTCTTCCAGCTCTCTAAGATTCCTGTTGCTGATTTCATCCAACAAACGCTTGTAGTATTGAATTTCTTTTTCCTTTTCTGAGAGCTGTTCCTCAAGAATTTTTATCCTATGTCGCATAGATCCAAGCTCTCCCCAATATGTTTAAACGGAGAAGATAGTTAGTACACCTGTCCAATCAAGACCACGATTTTTATTGAGAAAAGGCGCAATCTCCACTCCAGAATAAAACCCAAAAAGTGGTATGTTATTTCGGTTAAGAATGTTCTGCACTTCCTTTGCCTCCTCTTCCAAAATTTGAGAAAACAGAGCACTTCTGCCAGCGCAGTCAATATAAAATCCCCATAGGGGGGTTTTCCCGCTGCTCTTAATTTCTTGCACGAGATTCTCCGTATTTTTCCTTGCTGATTCAATCATTTTATTGGGGTCACGAAGCATAAATTGAATTTCAGTGCCAATTTCAAAATCTGCTTCAAAGATTACGATACCCGTTGTATCAGGTAACACGCCTACAATGAGACGATTTACGTAATCCTGTTCAGCGAATCTATGCCAAAATTTTTCTCCATGATTGACTCCAATTGTCAAGCGCTTAACGGGAATCTGTTTTTGCCAATCCTCATTGCCATATATATCATTGATAACTTCCACAGCAGGACGATTATCAATCTCATAAATAACAGATCCTTCTATTTTCGTGATAGTATGATAGATACCGTCTTTTGGGGAACAACCGTGCATGATTTTCACGTCAGCGCTGAAATCGCCACGTAAGACAACAGCTGATGCGCACTGTGACTTAACACTGTCTCCGGTAAATTGAATTGTCGGTGAAAAATCATAATCTCCCACTGTCCCCGTTCCAATAATGGGGATATTGATATCGAATTCATCTTCTATTCCTTGAAGTAATAGGGTGGAAGAATTCATGATTGGTGGTGAATTTTCTGCCGCTGGTTTTTGAATTGAATCATAAAAGAGAAGAAGAGTATCTTTTTTTTCAACCGTTAGCTGACGTACAAGATCCTGGCCAACTGCTTTTTCATCTTGATCAAGCCCTCCTGCAGCGGCGACTTGTATTTGCATATCATCATCTTCGATGACGATAATACCCGCTGGGAAATTATCATATGAAATCGAGTCGTTCGTGATAATACCAATGGCAGAACCACCTATCACTGGAGTCTTCACACCAAGTACTGTTCTAATTCCTTTAAGCAGATCCTCTGCATTTACATCTGAACAACAGAATGCAAGGGCAAATTTTGCATTTGTAATTGTCCCGTTTCTTAACGCCTGGTTCGCAATATTTACGCCGGAAGAAAACGCATCTTTTTCATTAATAAATCCAATGCCAACTTTCATTTGTTATCTCCAAAGACAGGTGATAAAAAATCGCTTTTAGGTCAGCGTCACGGGAGGAAAGGAAAGTTATTCAATCCGGGAATTTATGCTCAATCTAGGCCCATTGTTGCCTCCGGCAACGATTTTGACTAACGGCCTAACATAAAATCACAATTCCTGCAAACCCGTTAACTCGTTTCCGGTCGATGTCAAGACCTCGGCGCAAAGCCAGCTATAGCTGACCATAGCGAGGGGGTTAATTATTTGCTTGATTGAGTGTTTTTTTATGTGATAAAATTATTACAACAGGGGCTCATATTGGCACTGGGCTCATACCATTCAATTTTGTGTTTACGATCCCAACTCTCCCCAGCGTT
>JAUVLX010000011.1 GCA_030600525.1 Desulfobulbus sp.
TCACCAATGAGACACGTTTAAGGCTCTCTTTTCCTCTCTGTTTGCCTGAGTTGCCTCAGAAAGACTTCGGTGTCTGCAATGTTTTGCGGGCACTGGTGTTGAAATTTTGATTACAAACAGTTTGGGAAATGTGCAATTTCCTCAACTGTATTAGCAGATTTCAAGATCCATTACGTCTTGCCTTGAACGAGCTTTTTTTAAGCAGAAAACTCATCATCGCTTTGCAACGTAAGTTGGCCAAGCTTTTTTATCAAACACCTGCACTCATCGCCTTTTGCAGGGCTCCTATCAAATCTATTTTTGCCGCTTCCAAGTAAGGTCTCCAGTCTGTATAGAACCTGTAAAATGCAGTGGAGGCCAGTTTTTTGGTGAGGATTGCATTTCGATATGGCTGCAGGTCTGGGGCAGAAAGGGTTGCTATTATCTGCTCCCTCCCCAGTGTCTGGGTGAGAATGACCGGCGTATATGCTTCGATAACAGACCAAACCAGGGCCTCGTCCTTTAGAATGGTTGGCAGTTGTTCCTCCAGAACATTTTGAAAGGAAAATATCGACTCACTGGTACTTTCTGAGAGTTCAAAAAGATTCAATTGTGGCTCCTGCTGGTGAATACGCAGCAACATGGTTGTCTCGATCTGAGCGTATTTTTCCACCTGGAGGAGGACATCCTTGATCAAGGCTAATCTGATCTCATTTTTATGCAGAAGCTGGTGCTCATACTCGTCCTGAAAGAGAAATGCGGTGAGGATTTCGGCAATGGAACTGCTGAAAACACCCCCTTTATTGGCCGTAGAATCCTTGATGTGTTTTATGTCGGTTGTGGTGGCGATATGGCGCCTTGAGGCGTCATCGAAAAAGACGTTGGCTCCCTCAACAATATATTGCAGTTCGGCAAACAGGGGGAGGAACTGTTTTATATTATTTTGATTTATCGTATCTTTCAAGCCGCCGCAGGGTGTGAAGGCTCTGATATTTGCCTGAGCGATAAATCGGCGGTTCTCGGGGGTGGAGAGAAAATGGCGATGAAAATAAGCTCCATTTTCGATCACTGTGCCATCAGGAAGGAGGATATTTTTGGCACTTATCGGTACCATAAATCCGTTTTCACTGAGTTTTTCCACGGGAAAGGCAAGGGTGTTTTGCCGTGGTGAAGTGTGGCGCATAAAGGCTATTTTTGTCAACTCCTCCTTATTCAGTCCATTCGGGTCAAAGAGTATTGATCCGCCATCAATTACAAGACAGATTCTTCCCCGGTACGATTGGATCTGATTTGCTCCAAGGTCACCGTCAGGGCCGCCGGTCAACATCAGGTTCAGATCTTCTTCTTTGGTACCAAATTCGGAGACTAAGGTTCTGAAGGTCGACATCACACTGGTGGTCGTCATACCGCTCGTCGCAATTTTACCGCCAATGTGGTGGTATATCTGGTCCATATCATCGGTGAGAACTACGGACTGCCCGCTAATATGGAGATCAACGCCCTGGTTTCCCTTACCGTAGAGCGCAAAAAGGTCACCAGTTTCCAGTAGACCGTAGGTATCATGGGGGATACCGAAACTTTTCCCTGTCGTCAGGGTTCTCCAGTAGGGATATCCTCTCTCCTTGCCACGGTAAGCTACTTTATCCATGAGCAGTGCTGTTCCTTCGTCAGGGCCGAAAAAAATCATTTCAGGTTTTCCGTAGTAATCAACCACAGAATTGTCGGGAAGCATTAAGTCCATGATTCCTTCTGTATAGTCCTGCAAAGATTCAAGAGGATAGGCCGCATAGAGAGGACGGGGAACAACAACACCCTTAGAGCCGCTTTCACAAATGTCTTTGTGCTTCAGGCGTTGAGCCTTAGGGCCAAGGGCGTAGTTGAGCAGCACCGCATTATCCAGTTCAGACTCGTAGTTGGTCGGGGAGACCCTGATGAGCCGGAGGCCGCCACGGGCGATATCGGCTGCACGAAGGTGAGTTCCGCAGGCATAGTGACCGTTTATGTAAAATGCTCCGTATACGAACTGGCTGAATACAAGAGGGTCCAGGATGGAGTTGTCAAAACGGAAGGCAAAGGAGCGCTTTTGTGGACTGTAAAAGTTGGTTTTCAGGGTGGAGACAACCAGCTTGAACATGAATTTAAAAATGTCATAGCCGAGGTGAAAGTCAATAAACCTTGAGGCTATAATCCTTTCAAATTCTTCATACTTACTGCTGAGATCCTCTGCGGAGATATGGCTTTTTATCTTGGGGTTGAAGCGCTGATCAAAGAGCTCGAATAAATACTGGATGAGGTCCGGATGTCTGCAGACCATGTCTTCAATCAGGGCATCACCATACGTTGACTTATTGGCTCCCTGGATTCTCTTGGCAAAAGCATCCTGATGATCTTGTCCAGAAAGGCTGTTGAGTATTTCTCTGTCTGTGGCATTTTCACTCTCCTGAAAGATAAACATGTGTGCGAAATCAATTGCATTGCCGGCAAAAAGCATTTCCGGAAAAGATAGCTTTTTTTCCAGGTAGAGCTGTTTCGCTCCATTGACCGCAAAAGCAAAAAATGAAACGAGATCAGCAGCAACAGCTTGTTCCTGTGTCCGTGAGAGTTCGCCAAGAATGTAGAGGGTGCAGATAGAGGTGGGGACGTCTGTCCCTGAATAATAAGGCTCCCAATAGGCGCGGACCAAAGTGAGACCGTGTTCCTCAAGCAATTTTCTGAATACAGGAAGCTGCGGATGGGCAAAATCGGTTTTGAACATCAAGCGGGTCTCACCGGTCTGGGGAAGATTGAAAAATTCAATCAGCGGCATTACCGAATTTTCGGTCTGCATCACGAATTTTTCATAGCGCCTGCGTGTGGGTTCGGGAGTGCTTGCATAGTCTTGGGAAATATTGAACAGAAAGCGGGACTCATTGAAGGCGTCTTTTGGGAGTTCGTTAACGATTTCAGGACGAATGATATAGGTATAGTAGTTGCTTTCCGGGCTGTAGTAGTATTCACGACGATGCCCTGAAATAAATCCTTCCAGCATGTCCTCCATGCTGTCTCTGGTCTCTTCGGTTGCAATCCGTACTTGTTGGATATCACTCCCTGTTTCCACATCAAAATCAACATGTGCTACCCGACCATAGAGAACCACTTTGTTGTCGATACGCTTGACCGTGGTGGCAATAGATTGCAGCAGGTGGGCTAGTGCGGCCGGCTGAATATGTTCAAAGAAATAATTCGGCAACCCCAGGTCATGGAGCAAGATACCTGCCGCCATATTAATACAATTGGCAGTTATCAATCCTTGGGAAGAGAGGTCAATAACCGCCTGATAGAGTATCCGTGGCGCAAGTCCCACGCTGACAGCCCTGTTGATAATATCCGCACCACTGCCGGGAGTGGTTTGATCTTCCTGGGCTGGACTGGATGTAGTTTGAGTAGGGTGCTGGATCATAACTTTCAGGGTCCTGGTACGAGGCCATTGGAATTTTGATAGGGATAAGGGCACTACTTTAATCTAAAAGGAATCTTGAAAAATTGCTTTTTTCCCAATCCCTGCGTTATGGTCAAAATTTTCTTTTCGGAGGTAAGAGAAGACTCCTATATCAGTTATATGCCTGTGGTAAAATTTTCTCCATGCTTTGGAGTCGGGACTTACCTGACCTTGATCGAAAAATCTAATTTTTAAAGGTACCCTAAAGATATTTGCAGGTCTTAGGGATAACAGCAAGTTTTTTCGAAACCTGAATATGAAATAGATAAAAAGGCGAAAATTTGATCAGGTGACTGTTGTCGCCGTTGGAGGATAGCCCGGAAGGTTATAAAGGAGGGAGAATGAAGCAGAGAATCATCATTAAGAAGGATTGAAGCCTTACAGACCTCCCCATACGTTTGCAAATCCTGGCAAACCGTATGAAGAGGTGTTCTCGTAGATATCAGGCAAATATATCTTTGTTTTTAAGTTCTATAGCTACGCGGGTAACATGCATGGCGTGCTTTTGGGTAAGAGCGAGCACTTCTTCGCTGACGCCCTCGTGGTTCATCGCTTCATCTGCTGAACGTCCGTAGGGGCCCCATTGCAGACCTCCTTTTTTGTAATTTTCTGTCCTTTTGGGTAGGGGCACAAAGACCATGCCCAGTTCGCTGAAGTTGTTTAACATGGAGATAAAGGCCAGTTCGACCCCGCCTCCAGCACCACCGAATCCGCCTCCAGAGGCAAAAAGACCAATTGTTTTACCATTCATTTTATCCTGCATCCAGAGGCCTGAGCAGACAGTATCTATCATTTTTTTCACCCGCCAATCCATGTTGCCCATATGCACTGGGCTACCGAGCAGGACTCCATCACTTGAAGTAAAGTCATCAGCTGTTACATCTTCTGCCTTTCTTAAAACAGCCTCGGCTCCAGATATAGAACTGATCCCTTCAACTGCTGCATTGGCCATTTTTTTAGTATTGCCATAGTCACTTGCATAAATCACCAGCATTTTAGTCATTTTCATTCTCCATAGCGTAGTTTTGATTATATGGGTGAGGTTGAAGAGTAGCTGTTGGGTATGGGGATATCTATCATTCTAAAATCACGTTTAATATGCATGCTATACATATCTTGCAGAATCGATATCAAATTGACTGATAGAGAGATCGTTAACGCTTAGACGACCATGGACATCAGCAGATACGGATTTCGTATGCTCGCCTAAGTTTGACAAAAGTTTTCAGGGCGGGTGTTTCCTAGGTTGTCAGTTTGTTTGCTCGGGAGTGAGTTCTTATAGCATGAGCTTTTTGTTTAGTAGTTTAATGTTAAACTCTGTCAAAAGCAAATAGTGTCAAGTTTGAGTGAGTAATAATGCAGGCTTTTGGTAGAGCATGCTACAGTATCAACTATCATTGTAGAGAGAGGGGGATTTGTATGGCATTATAGAATCGTGGATATCGATATCAACTATATGCCTGTGGTAAAAAAACATGCCTAGGGATCGGGGTTTACCTGACCTGGATCGAAAAAACTAATTTTTCAAGGTACCCTGTAACCTGGTCCATATACGTTGTTTGATAGTACTGGCGGCAAAAAGCAGGATTTTGCTTGGCAAAAAAAAAGATATTTTATCATGTGATAGGAGGAGGAAATGGCAATCAAAGTGACGTGGCTCAGCCATTCAGCGTTTTTGGTGGAAACCGGGGGGACTAGAATACTCATAGATCCATTTATAACGGGAAATCCTCTCAGTCCGGTTAAGGCAGAGGAGGTGACAGCAGACTATATCCTTGTGTCTCACGGTCATGGAGACCATATCGGCGACACCGTTGCCATTGCCAAGCGGACCGGAGCCACCGTAGTGGCTAATTTTGAGATATGTAACTGGTTAAATAGCCAGGGAGTTGACAAGGTGCATCCTCAGCATATCGGAGGTGGGTTTGATTATCCATGGGGCCGGGTTAAGCTGACCATTGCTCATCATGGTTCACAATTACCTGATGGTTCCTATGGTGGCTCGCCATGTGGTTTCCTGCTGAGTGTGGAAGGAAAAAACATTTACCATGCATGTGATACGGGCCTTTTTTATGATATGAAACTTATCGGTGAAGAAGGCGTGGACCTGGCTATTCTCCCCATTGGGGACAATTTCACCATGGGACCGGATGATGCCCTGCGCGCAGTCAAACTACTTACGCCTAAACAGGTAGTGCCTATTCATTATAATACCTTTGAGGTGATTGAACAGGACGCGGACGCATGGGCCGCTAGGGTGAGGGCGGAAACAGCTGCGAAAGTGACTGTACTTAGCCCTGGAAAGGGATTGGAACTGTAGAATTTTTTTTCAGAAAAGAGGGAAGAGCAAAACAGCCGGTGAAATCACAAGGATTCTACCGGCTGTTCTATTAAGGCGAAAAAAAGCTGTTATTTTTTGTTCAAAAGTGGGTGCCCCATCTCTTCACGTTGCTGGACATATTTTTGGGCAACTTGGCGGGCTATGTTACGTATCCTGCCTATGTAACGAGTTCGTTCAGCCACACTGATTGCTTTGCGTGCATCAAGGAGATTGAAGGTATGCGAACATTTAAGACAGAAATCGTATGCTGGCAGGATGAGATTTTTCTCTGCAAGTTTTAACGCTTCCCGTTCATAGTTGTCAAAGGCGGTAATCATATCACCGACATTGGCCTCTTCAAAATTGAAAGCAGAAAATTCCTTTTCAGCCTGATGAAAAATTTGGCCATAGGTTACATGTTCATTCCACTTGATGTCGTAGACTGAGTCGACTTTCTGCAGATACATGGCAATACGCTCAAGCCCATAGGTGATTTCAACCGTGATCGGTTTGAGATCGATGGAGCCAGCTTGCTGAAAGTAGGTGAACTGGGTGATTTCCATGCCGTCAAGCCATACTTCCCAGCCTAACCCCCAGGCACCAAGGGTAGGTGATTCCCAGTCGTCTTCTACAAAACGGATATCATGCTCCAGCAGGTCGAGTCCGAATTGCCGTAAACTTTCAAGGTACATCTCTTGGGAGTCTGGCGGCGAGGGTTTTATCACCACCTGATACTGGTAGTAGTGTTGTAGGCGGTTAGGGTTTTCACCGTAGCGGCCATCAGTGGGGCGTCGAGATGGCTGAACATAGGCGGCTTTCCAAGGTTCAGGGCCCAAGGAACGAAGAAGGGTGGCTGGGTGGAATGTTCCTGCTCCAACCTCCATGTCGTAAGGCTGGAGAACGACACAGCCCATAGAGG
This sequence comes from Desulfobulbus sp., assembly GCA_030600525.1. GTDB lineage: Bacteria > Desulfobacterota > Desulfobulbia > Desulfobulbales > Desulfobulbaceae > Desulfogranum. The sequence goes on from JAUVLX010000011.1 coordinate 6,697, forward strand.
CCCAGTAACTGTTCAGAGTCCCAATGATATCTTGAAAATACATGGCAAAGAGATGGTTCCTGTATTGATTGTTGTAAAATGATGGCTACTATTAGGTAACCGACCATGGGGCGTGCTGCTATGCGCTTTGCACGTACCCTGTATTGCTTTATTACTGGGGTTGTATTGTAATGATCGAAACGCCAGTTGTGTACTTCATGTTTGAGCATAATAGTCTACCACAGTAACGGCATGTGGCAAATGAAATTGTATAGAGGTTACCAAGGGTTGGTTATTTGTCCATCGTCAGTCATGAGCCTGTTGATTTACTGTCTTTTCGCCCAATCTCTTCGTTATGCTGAAAAAACAATCCTCGGAATATCAACTATATGCCTGTGGTTATTTTTTCAGCATGCCTCGACCTTGAACGAAAATCCTAGTAAATCAACAGACTCAGTCATTGCTTTCCCCTTTTTTTGTTGATGAGTTATTTATGGAACCACAGTTTTTGCGCATTCGTGGTGCGCGAATGCACAACTTGAAAAATATTTCAGTTGATTTGCCACGAAATAAACTGGTCGTTTTTACGGGTCTTTCTGGGTCTGGAAAATCCACATTGGCCTTTGATACTCTTTATGCGGAAGGCCAGCGACGTTATGTAGAATCGCTTTCCACCTATGCCAGGCAGTTTCTCGGTCAGATGGAGAAGCCTGATGTGGATTTGTTGGAGGGGCTTTCCCCTGCAGTTTCAATTGAACAGAAAACGACGAGCAAAAATCCTCGCTCCACAGTGGGTACAGTGACCGAGATTTATGACCATCTGCGTTTGCTGTATGCCCGGGCAGGGCAGGCCCACTGCCCCGAGTGCGGGGATCCCATACGTTCGCAATCGATTGAGGATATGGTCGAGACCTTACTCCACCGAGATGAAGGTGAGAAGGTGGTTTTACTGGCACCGCTTGTTAAGCAGAAAAAAGGAAGGCATGAGCAGATCTTTTTACGGCTGCGCAAAGAAGGATATGTCAGGGTTCGCGTTGATGGGGAGATCCGCCCGTTAAGTGAAGAGATTATTCTGGAGAAAAATAAACACCATTTTGTAGAAGCGGTTATTGACCGGCTGGTATTGAAATCCTCCATTCGGAGAAGATTGGATGAATCTGTAAGCACAGCCGTGCAGCTTGGTGAAGGGATAATGATTGCCTCTTTTCCTGAGAGCGGAGAAGAAGTCTTGTTCAGCGAATCGGCGGCCTGCCACCGGTGCAGCATATCAGTTCCTGAACTGTCAACCCAGTTGTTTTCCTTTAACAATCCCCAGGGGGCATGCCCTGAATGCAGCGGACTGGGAGTAAACCAGTTTCTTGACGAAAACCTCATCATCCCTGATCCACAACTCAGTTTGCTGGATGGTGCCATCGGACCTTGGCGTCGACGCAAACTTTCGAGTTATGCAACCCAATGGATCGAGGCCTTTCTTCGTCATTTTCAAATAAAGCCAGACACTCCTTTTGCCGATTTACCTGCTAAAGTCAAAAAGGCAATCTTGCATGGGACAGGTAGAGAAAAACTGGAATTTCATCATCAGCGTAGCAACAAGGTGCTTATTTCTCAGGTGAGTTTTGAAGGCATCATTCCCCGATTGAACCGATTGTTTCGGGACACCTCCTCACCCAGAGTTCGAGAGGAAATTGGCAAGTTCATGAACGAGCAGGCCTGTCCTGCCTGTAATGGGCGGCGTCTGAAACCGGAAGCACTGGCAGTTCGGGTCGGGAAATGGTCAATTATGGATCTGACCGGGTTTTCCATAGACCATTTGATTGAACAACTGCAAACCCTTGAGTTCTCTGAACGCCAAGCCTTTATCGCCAAGCCCATATTAAAGGAAGTGAATGAACGACTTTCCTTTTTACAGGGGGTTGGCTTGGGGTATCTTTCCCTTGATAGAAAAGCAGGCACACTTTCGGGCGGGGAAGCGCAGCGAATTCGACTTGCCTCGCAAATCGGCTCAGGTCTGGCCGGTGTACTCTATATTCTCGATGAACCGAGTATTGGTCTACACCAACGTGATAACAACAAGTTGATAAAGACCCTGCTCAATTTACGAGACCTGGGAAATAGTGTTATTGTGGTAGAGCATGATACTGATACCATTGCCTCTGCAGATCACGTGCTTGATATCGGGCCAGGAGCTGGTGTCCATGGCGGAGAGATTATTTATTCCGGAGAAGTTAAAGGGCTGCTCGATTGCGAGGCATCACAAACAGGAGGATATCTTTCAGGCCGGTTGGAGATTCCGGTGCCGGAAAAAAGAAGAAAAATCCGTAAGGGCAAAAATTACCAGCTGCGGATTACTGGTGCCACTGTCAACAATCTCAAGAACTTGTCCACTGCCATTCCCCTCGGAGTTATGACGTGTGTTACCGGTGTATCTGGATCTGGGAAAAGTTCATTGATCATCGAGACATTATACAATGAGGCTCAAGGTGCTTTTCAAGATAAGCAAACCGTCGCGACCAAAAAACCGGTATTAAGCGGGCTGGAGAATATCGATAAGGTCATCGATATTGACCAAAGTCCGATCGGCAGAACACCCCGCTCAAACCCGGCGACTTATACCGGTATTTTTACCCCGATAAGAGAACTGCTTGCGCGGCTACCTGAGTCACGTGCCAGAGGATATAAGCTTGGTCGGTTTAGTTTTAATTTGAAGGGTGGTCGTTGTGAGACATGTGAAGGTGACGGGGTCATTCGGATTGCAATGCATTTTTTACCGGATATATATGTGACCTGTGAGCGTTGTCTTGGAAAAAGGTATAACCAGGAAACATTGGACATTCGCTACCGCGGCAAGAATATTGCAGATATCCTTGACATGACAGTAGAAGAGAGTCTGGATTTTTTTAAGAATATCCCACAGATACAGAAGCGGCTGCAGACTGTGTTGGATGTGGGGCTTGGTTATATTAAACTGGGGCAATCATCGGTAACGCTTTCCGGTGGTGAGGCACAGCGTGTAAAATTGGCCAAGGAGCTAAGCAGACGTTCTACCGGAAAGACATTGTATATCCTTGACGAGCCAACCACCGGCCTCCATCCTGCTGATATCCAACACCTGCTTCGGGTACTGGGGAGGTTAGTAGACGGTGGCAATAGTGTGGTGGTTATTGAGCATAATCTCGATGTTGTTAAGACTGCAGATTATATACTTGATATTGGTCCTGAAGGTGGAGACGGAGGTGGCACCATCGTAGCCAGTGGCACTCCGGAAGAGGTCGCCAGCGAGCCCCTGTCGTACACCGGGAAATTTTTAAAGCAGACACTCAGTAACGATTAATTTTTTCAATTTGCCTGATTGCGTTTCCCTGTTAAGGTGCATGGATGTTTTTATTCAGGGATGAAAACAGTTAATTGATTTCAAGCTAATAGCTTATCTGTGGTAGGAAAATAAGTTAAAGAAGCGAGTAGATACTTAACCTATAAAATAGAAGAAAAGGATAGAACATGACAGAAGAAGCCAATGATCAGCAGGAAGCACCAGTTTTTCGGATGCAGAAGATGTACATTAAAGATCTTTCTTTTGAAAGCCCTAATGCGCCGACGATTTTTTTAGAAAAAAACCAGGAGCCGAAGGTCGATTTTAATTTGCAGATCAAAAACACAACAATTGATAATGATCATTACGAAGTTACCCTTGCAATAACGGCCAAGGTCTTGGACAAAAAAGCCGATGATAAAGTGATGTTCATTGTAGAGATTGAACATGCCGGCGTATTCATGCTGAAAAATATTCCTGAAGAACACCTGCCAAGGGTTATGGCCGTTGACTGCCCGTTAATGTTGTTCCCGTTCACCCGGCAGGTGGTCAGCCAAGTTTCTGTTGATGGTGGTTTTATGCCATTTTTGATGGAACCCATCAATTTTGTGGCTTTGTATGATAATGCCCAACGACAAAACAAAGACTCTTAAAATTTGATTTTTTTAGTTGTCGTTGCTGCAATAAGACTTTGCACATAAAAAAGGGGCTTACCGATTCTTATCGGTAAGCCCCTTTTGATTTGAGGAGGAATGGATCCTACTTAACTATCAGAGCGTAGTAGTGAAGTTATCAATAAGGGTGGAGACTGCTTTTTCAGTAGCACCTTCAAAGAGAGCGTCATATTGATAATCGGCAAGGACAGATTCCGGTGAAACTTTCACGTCTACCCTGTTAGTCCAGACAACATCGCCATTATACGCATCTTGTACCCAGATACGAAGTTGGACAACAGCCTGTGGAATTTTTCCTGTATTGTGTGCCATGTTACCAAGTCCTGCACCTACAGCCCCCCAGATGAGGGCATTGCCCATCGAACCACCGGAAACACCTAAGATGGTTTGATCTGCCTCGCCGGTGTAAGGCCAGTGAACCTTATCACCAATAAGAGCACCGTAAGCGGCGCCAGCAGCCATGTTACCCCATTTGTCATATTGGTCTGAGGATGCCTGACCAAAAGCAATTTTGTTGGTTACACCGGTAACAAAACCGATCACACCTTTTTTCCAAGGGGCCCAGGAAGGATCCTGTCGTTCCTTGTATTGAATGATTCGTCCACGAACGATGTAGTCAGCAGAGAAATGACGACCAATTTTGACAACTTCCTGCTGGGTCAGACCATGGGTACCAGGGCTTTCAAGCACCGGCATGTTATTGTTCCTGCTTTTTGTCAGGTCAATATAGCGCTGGATTTGGCCCTTCATTTCATCAGACCATTCGTCATTCAGCTCTTCTTCAAGCATTCCGGTCTTTTTCTTTTCATAGGCAACCACGTTAATAATATTTTGGTTTACTAAGTAAAGAAACACATCTTCTTGCACCGGCAGGTGAAAGCTGTTGGAGACTAGCTGGTCTGTCAAATTTTCAGTGATATACAAATTTCGCTGGTATGCGGTATCTAAGTTGTCAGCGTATGAGTAGTCCGCAAATGGAAGGATGACTATGCTTTTATCGGCACCTTTATCACTTTTGGCAACCGGCTGAACTTTCAACGATTCCTTAACGGTTGTGCCGCATCCTCCGAGAAGCAGCGCAAGTAAACCAATCAGCAGATAGCGACTGTACTTCATTCCATTTCTCCTGTTTTTCTGGATATGTTTAAAAAATAATCCTGGTTCATATGATTTTTGGGGTCAGCAGAATAACCAGTTCTCGTTTGCTTTTGATTTTTTCTTCATAACCAAAAAGGTACTTAATAACGGGTATGTCGCCAACAATGGGTGCAAATTTACTTGTTTTACCATCAACTTCATCGATGAGGCCGCCAATGACAAGCATTTCGCCGTTGCCAACTTCTACCATGGTGGACATTTGACGAACACCGACTCTTGGGAGCCCGACTTGAAGCCCGTCACCAAACTCTTTGTACTCGATAGGATCATCAATGAGGTTGGTTGTAACCGGTGTAAGGTGGAGTACTACTTTTTCGTCATTGACGATAGATGCCACAACGCCGAGAGCTACACCCTCTACCACATTATCTACTTCCGCTGTATAGGTAATGGTTGACACGCCGCTGGTGCCTGCGGAGTCAATATTTTGGGAAACAGTTTTAATATAGGCGATATCTTTGCCTACGGAGATAAGGGCTGGTTGCCCGTTTAAGACAGTGAGTTTCGGGTTGGAAAGGACATTCGCATCACCCTGTTCATTAAGGGCGTTGAGCATGACCGTAAAGTTTGCCGGGGTCAGTGTGATTTTGCTGACAAAAGTGGTTATGGAGTCTGCATCACCTACAGCAGGAATCCAAGGGTAAACCTGGCCGTCGCCACCACTGCCTGCTGTACCAAAAAAGGTCGTTCCTCCGACTTTGAAGTCTTTCAGAACAAGACTCCAGTCCAGTCCGATTTTGGAATTATCTTCAAGGTACACTTCGATGATTTTTGCTTCAATCACTACTTGGCGGTATACTTCCTTCTTCAAGGTCGTCAGATAGAGGTCTACTTTATCCAGCAACGGTCTTGGCGCAGTAACTGTAATAAGACCAACTGACTGGTCAACAGTGTAATAGGAGCCGCCTGATGCCATCCGTCTGGTGGCTCTGTTTTCTGGTGTGGCTTCTGTAGGACCTGCACCTTCGGCATTTTCTGCTGTTTGATCAGCAGGTTTAGTAGCCACAGTAGTCCACTGCTGCATTATCAAGTCAAGGTTAGCACGAATATTGGCCCAGACGTCAAAGCCGTTTTCATCACTAGTTATCTTGATGGTGCCTTCAGTGCCGGTTGCTGCATCCCTGTCTGTAAGGTAGTTACCACCTGTAGTCGTGGTGTAGGTACCTTTCATGTTTGGGATGGCAATGAAAAACTTCTTGGTCTCCCTGTATTTGACAATGATGGTGTTGCCTTCTACTTCATTGTAATAATCAACCTGGCGCAATAAATTGTCAATGGCTGTAAAAAAGTAATCCTCGGCAGCAATATTGACGTCCACCAAAACACTCTGATCCACATCACTTGCCCAGCTCACGCTCATGCCCTTGAGGGCGCCTAAACGGTTCAGAATATCCCATAGGGGTTGTGGACCTGCTGTAGAGCGTATTGTTGCACCGACTTTAAGTTGATATTCACCTGATTGGTCTTCCAGCTCTTCTTCTGCTTCGAGATCTGCTGTGACAAAACCGGGCTGCTGAAATCTGACAGGTAATTGGGCCGCTTCAGGAGGAGGTGCGGGAGTCGTCTCTTCGGCTGCAGCGAGAGGCTCCTGAGCAGGTGCATCATCGGTGGTATCCTTGTCGGCGCAGGCCGATAGGGCAAGGATCATAAGCGAGAGAACCAGTGGTAATGAACAGTTAACAAACTTCATATGGCTTTTCCTCAAATTCAGTATAGAGCGCATTTACATTGTCTGTTTAAGAGCGATACGGCCCTTTATAAACTTGGCAAGATCGGGTGGTATGCGAAAGCCGGCAAAAAGGATTGCCTGATATTTTTCTGTGGCAACAGCATGATTACCGAGTTTGTCATTGACACGGGCTACCGCAATCATGGAATTCAAGTTTTGACCATAGATCTTATCGTATCGTGAGAGGAGTTTCAGGGCGCTGTCGTATTCTTTTTTGCCCTCGCTAAACACTGCATAACTTAACAATGCCTCGGCGCTTGGTTTTTCAGCACTGATGCTTTGGTCGAAAAATTCTACTGCCTGTTGTAGCTCTTGCATATTGGCCAAGCCAATGGCCGCATTAAGAGCAGCTGCCGTATTTTCTGGATCTACAGCAAGTGCTTTTTTTGCGTAAAAGACTGCTTTGGCATTTTGCCGCAGCCTAACCAGATAAATGGAGGCAATTCTATTGGCCAGTTTCCCGTTGTCAGCCCATTTGACAAATGCTTGTTCATAAAAACTAATTGCCAGCTCGAAATTTTCTCTTTTTTCAGCCTTTTTAGCCTGAGCAATAAGCTGCTTTGCTTCGATTACTTCTTTAGGCAGGTTCTTCTGTTGTCTAATAATGAGTGCTTCTTGCTCGGCGACTTCAATATCTGCTTCAAAAGAGATATTATTCTCCACCTTTTTGGCCCAGTTAAAGGATTTATCTTTTGGCAGGATGACCAAGGTGTTGAAACGTTCTTCTTTGGCAAGATTTTTAAGATTAAGGATAATATCAAGAGCAAAATCCCAAGGTACATCGTCAAGAGCGAGAGTTAAAGATCCTGATACTGATTCGTCAACAACTATGTTGATACCACTTACTTCGCGGAATAGACGGAATACATTGTGTAAGTCGATTTTGTAAAAATCAACGGTTATACGTTCCTTATTGTAGCCGGAAAAGTTAAATGCATCCTGGAGCTGTTTTTCAGTTGCCTGGGGGGAAAGTCTATTCTCAAGAGGATGTACCTCGGGAAGTTGACTTTCAATGGTGGTTTTTTCTTTAATAAGTGCAGAAATCTGATCAACCTGTTGTGGCTCATCAATGATGACTTCGAGTCCATTGGGAATCGACTGGACAGTAAACGGGAAAAGGTCTTTTGTAGAGGAGTCGAAAACAATCCGTAGCCCGGATCCACGCTTTGCGACACGAATTCGTGACAGCGAGGTGCCAACCATCTGTTCCTGTAACAGTGTGTCTCCTGTAATAGTGTTGAGATCAATGTACATTCTGGCTGGTGTGTTAGCTTTACTGTCAAGAACATCGTATGTGTAATCGGTAAGTTCACCGTTTGCAAGTAGCTTGATACTGGTTTGGTCTGGTGATGTTTTTACTTGAATATCAGTAACTTCAAGCGAGCTGGTAGGCATCGCTTCAGTGCCTACTGAGTCGCCTTTGTTGATAGTCAGGATAACATTATTTCCATCCTGAGAGGCTTAAAAAGGTATAGACTGCGGCAAGGTAAATTCAAAACGAAACAACGATGGCGAAACATCAGTTAGTTGTTTGGTTGAAAGTATTATGTCGAATTCCGGAGGAAGCTGTGGGGCAAATTCGGCTGCAGGTGCTGTTTCGGCAAAATCCAGCACAATTCTGGGAGGGTTGAACAGTTCGTATACTGTATAGGTTGGAGTTTCCGAACTACTAACTCTTATTTCAAGAGAGGTACCTTTGTCAGTTACAGTTAAGGAACCAACCTTATTTACTCCCTTGTCATTTTCTGCCGCAAAAGCAGAGCCAGTGGTCAGGGCAAGAAGGCCCGTGATCACAACGCATAGAAAAGCCAGCTTCGCGCTTGCAGGCATTTGCGTTGTCCAACTGGATGGGGAAGAAAAGTGAAACATGTTTATTCGTCTCCCTCTTTTTTTAATTTCATTGTAATCGTATTTAAAATCTCTTTGCCCGCACGGGTCTTGGCGGTTTCAGTAATTTTAACTTTCGATGCAAAAATTTCATCGACCACTCCACGACGGCCAATGGGAATACCTTCACGCAAAATGTAGCCTTTCCCGGTAACATCTTCGACCAGTGCCATTGGTTCACCCTTCGCAACCAGCACTGCAACCAGTTTTAATTGTCCAGGTTCAAATAGCTGCATACCTGTTAAAGCTGTTTCTTCGTCTATAATTTCATTTGGGTCCAGAGGTGTGGCAGAGGTCGCCTTAGGAGTGAGAAAGGGAATGAATGGGTCATGCCGTCCCTCCAGTTTATAGACAAAGGTATTACTGCCACTTGGTTCGCCTTGTTCAAGGCTGAGAGGGACTGCAGGTTGGACTACCTCTGCAGTCGCATACGATGCGGGTGCTTGCAGCATAATGAGGCTGAAGGTCGCCACCAACGTCAATGTGGAAATGGCTAAATAAGGATTGCTGTGTTTTTTATGTAGCATGGTATAAGTCCTGATGGGGCCTTATGTTATCGTTTTCTTTTTTTACCTTTTCCCTTATTTTCTGACGGGAGTTTGGTGTTGGTGAAACGGTATGTTACAAGTCTGCAGGTCGAATTTAAAAGCATTTCCGACCCTTCTTTTTTAGGCGACCCCATTTTAATATTATTAACTGTTACTAATCGTTCCAGTTTACTGACCTGGTCGAGAAAAAAGCCCATGTTATGGTACGGGCCTTTGGTGGAGATATCGACCGGAATTTCAGCATAAAAATCCCTAGGTATTTCAGCGCCAGGTTTAAAGGATAAAAAGTCAAGACCAGCACTCTTGCCGCGGTCTGATATACTTCTCAGCAAGTTGGGTATTTCCTGGCTTTTAGGCAATATAACCGCTGTTGCTTCAAATTCCTTTTTAATCTCTGCCAGTTCTTGTTCATGCTTGGGCAGATTCTGTGCCGCTTTTCGTGCTTTGTTCAAGTCCTTCTGTGCTTTGACGATTTGGTTGTCTAGACTGGCAATTGCTTCCTTGTTAGGCTGAAACACAAGAAAGTAGCAGAGCGCAGCAGGTAGGAGCAGTATTAAAACCGCAATCGTAATTTTTACCTTTACATCAAGGGGAATGTATTTTTCGTCAATAAAGGTATCGAACTTGTTGGTGATAGTGCCAGCAGCCATATTTTGTGCCTGTGATCAATTCGTTTGTGGTTCTTTTTTATCTTCAGGAACGGCAATGGAACAGGAAATAGAAAACGCTTTAAGGTTCCTCCCAGCAAACCCTTTGAGTGATGAACTCGCAAGGTGAACGCTTTTGATGTAGCGAGAGGTTTTTAAATCATCCATATATTTGGCTATAGTCCTGTTGTCCAAGGCCATTCCAGATACTTTCATACTTGTACCGCTCTGAGTCAGTGTTGTTAACCACATTCTTTTAGAAGGGGTAATGTTGGCGACCTCATCAAGGGCATGTACCGTAAGGGAAGATGATCTTTTGAGTTTTTTGATGACAGCGATTCGGTTTTTTAAGACCTGTTTGTCTTTTTCAAGCTGCTTGATCTTATTAAGGATGGTGGTGTAACGCTGCCGCTCTTTTTTTAGGTCTGTAAGGGTATTGTTCCTCGCGGTGATCGTGTTCCCCTGGAGAATTGCGAATATGGTGAGCAGGGCAACAAGCAAGACGAACGCACCAGCCAAGGAGGACATTTGTCTCTTCGCTTTGTTTCTGCGCCTGATTTCCCTAACAGGTAAGAGGTTTATATATATCATAATTTCTTAGAAGGCTGCTTCCCGGATGGCAAGCCCTGCGGCAATAGCCATTTCCGGCGCGATTGAGTCAAGATATTGACGATCAATTTTTTTCTCATCAATTATCATCGTTTCAAACGGATTGAATAAGACAACGTCCAGTCCGGTTTCCTGTTTGATGTAATCCAAAAGACCTTTCACTTTAGCTCCCCCCCCACTGAGTACCAGCAATTTGAGGGGATTGTCAGGGTTGTTTGCCATATAAAGGTCAATGGCTTTTTTAATTTCCAGTATCCATTGAGTGCAGGTTTGCATGAAAATTTCCTCTACTGCACCCTGATGTTCCCCAGCAGAAACCGTACCCAATTTTATATTTTCCGCTTCTTCTTCTTCGACGCCTAATGTGTTTGCCAACTGGTCTGTAAGTTGATTACTGCCAACCACGACATCTCTTGCCAGGACACTCACTCCATCAGCAATGACATTTATGTTCATTTTTGATGCGCCAATATCAACCAATGCAATATTTTCAGCGTTGCCTGACATTTTCTCCCAGATGTTTTCGAGGGCAAAGCCGTCAACATCAACTAGTACAGGCTTGAGCTTTATTTCCTGGAGCATCAGCAGGTAATCATCAATGACATCTTTTTTCGCAGCAACCAGCATTATATCACTTCTGTCATTTTCTTGACTGCTGGTGGAGAGTTTTTGGAAATCGATATATACGTCATTGATATCAAAAGGGATGTATTGTTCTGCTTCAGCAATGATATACTCTGATAATTCCTCGTCAGTCATGTATTCAAGATTGATTTTTTTTACGATGACTGAGTAGCCGGAGATGGATATGCCTACTTTTGAGTTTTTTATTTTCAAGTTCTTGAATAAAGCGGCAATGGCTTTGCCCACCACTTCAGGCTCCTGCAAGACGCCATCCTCCACTACACCTGGAGGCAGAGTGGTACTGCCGATGGCAAGGAGTTTGTAACCCTTTCCAGTCTGCTGTAGCTGGCAGACTTTGATGGCGTGGGAGCCAATATCAACACCTGTAATTAGCTGGTCTTTCTTAGCCATGGTTTTCTCTTTAAAAAGGTTGAGGCATGAGCTTGAATTAACGTTAAAAGGCAGACTCTTTTTTTATCCCCTGATTATTAGCACATAAACAGGTCGCTTTGTCAAGGTAAGGTCCGTTTTTTTTTTGTGTTTTATCTAATAAAAACCAAGGAGATAGCTTATATTAACTGAATGTGTCTTCAGTAGTTAGTTTTTGTAACTACCTGGAATGCTGTGTATAACATGGTGCATTTGTAAGCATTGGAAATCCTGCTTGTATTTTAGACACTGTTGGGTTAATTTTGCCCTGGTTTTATGTACGCTCCCTTTACCTAAAGGCACCATCTGTGGCAGATCTTAAAAAGAAAAAAAATAAATCCGGATTACGCGAAAATATCGAAGCTGTAATTATCGCCATTGTTTTAGCATTTTTTATTAGAACGTTTATTGTTCAGGCTTTTAAAATTCCGTCCGGTTCAATGTTGCCTACCTTGCAAATTGGAGACCATATCCTTGTCAATAAGTTTATTTATGGGGTCAAGGTTCCTTTTACCGGATCTGTGTTGATCCCGATTAAAGATCCGCAAGCAAATGATATTATAGTGTTTAAGTATCCTAAAGACCCCAAACTTGATTATATTAAACGGGTCATTGGGGTTGCCGGAGATACGGTTGCAATTCGCAATAAAAAGATATTTATCAATGACCAGCCATTCGAAGATAAGTATGGAGTGTATCGCGATGTCAATGTTTTGTCAGCAGCGATCGGCCCCAGGGATAACTTCGGACCAGTAACTGTGCCGCCTGGTAAACTACTGGTTATGGGTGATAATCGGGACAACTCCTATGACGGACGTTTTTGGGGATTTGTTGACCTGGATGCTGTGCGTGGGAAGGCTTTTTTCATCTACTGGTCGTGGGATGTGCAGAAACCGTTACTATCTATTGACCGGCTCAGTTCCATTCGTTGGAGTAGGCTGGGGGATGTTCTTCATTAAGCGCCGGAGGGCGGCATGGCTAGCGGATATTTTTTTTCACACCGCCATATACTTGGCATAGATGAACTCTCCAGGGAAGATATTTCCCATATTCTGGATACTGCAGATTCTTTCAAGGAGATATCAGCCAGACCCATTAAAAAGGTTCCCACCCTGCGTGGGCACACCATTATAAATCTTTTTTTTGAGCCATCGACTCGCACCCGTCTTTCTTTTGAGATAGCGGCAAAACGGATGAGTGCAGACACCTTCAATATTTCTCCTTCAACAAGCAGCGCTACCAAGGGGGAAACCCTGATCGATACCGCACGCAATATTTCCGCTATGCATCCGGATATTATTATTGTCCGCCATTCTTTTTCAGGCGCACCACACATGCTGTCCCGATATGTCAATGCGGCTGTAATCAATGCTGGAGATGGAGCTCATGAACATCCCTCGCAAGGATTATTGGACATGATGACTGTCAAAGAACATAAGGGACGCCTGAATGATCTGAAAATTGCAATTATAGGTGATATCTCTCACAGTCGGGTTGCGCATTCTGCCATAGAGGGTTTTACAACCATGGGGTCAGATGTTCACGTTTTCGGGCCTTCCACCTTGATTCCTAAAGGGCTTGAGCGATTGGGGGCGAAAGTATGCACTTCCATTGAAGAGGTCGTGCGTGATGCCGATGTTGTGATGACTCTGCGAATACAGAAGGAACGACAAAATGATCCACTTCTGCCGTCTTTAAGAGATTATGCACGCCATTTCGGTGTTTCCAAAAAACTGATGTCCCTGGCTAAACCGGATGCGTTGGTTATGCATCCCGGACCTGTCAATCGTGGTATAGAACTCATGCCGGAGGTGGCTGATTCCGCCCAGGCTGTAATTTTAAACCAGGTGACCAACGGGGTAGCTGTGCGGATGGCGTTGCTTTATCTTGTCATGGGCAACTCTTGATGCTGACAAGCTCAAATCAAATATCCAATGTAACAGTGTGAAAGTGTGATGGAAAGATCGTGGGTTGTAAAAAACGGGCGGGTTGTTGACCCGGTAAACGGAATCGATCAGCAGTGCGATATTATTGTGCAGGACGGTGTTATTTGCGCATCTGATAGAATAGGAGAGGGTGATTTTTCCGTTATAGACGCTGCAGGGTGTCTGGTCGTGCCCGGACTTATAGATATGCATACGCACCTGCGTGAGCCAGGACAGGAGTACAAAGAAGATATTGTTTCTGGTGCTCTTGCCGCAGCAAGCGGTGGTTTTACAGCTGTTGCGTGTATGCCTAACACTAGCCCGGTGAATGATAATAGTGCTGTTTGTGCGATGATTCTTGAGAAAGCACGCTGCGCTGCCGCCCGTGTGTACCCTATAGGGGCAATCAGTAAGGGGAGTGAAGGGAGGCAGCTTGCGGAATACGGAGAATTGCGCGATGCCGGAGCTGTGGCCGTTTCCGATGACGGTCTGCCAGTAATTGATAGTCAGCTTATGCGTCGTGCCCTCGAATATGCCAGTGATTTTGATCTGGCCGTCATCGCCCATTGCGAAGATCCTGCCTTGAGTACTGGGGTGATGAATGAAGGGGAGATGTCCACTCTGCTTGGCTTAAAAGGAATACCCAACGCTGCCGAATCGGTCATGGTCTATCGTGAGATAGCTTTAGCGGAATTCACCGGTAAAAAGGTTCATATCGCCCACGTTAGTACTGCAATGTCCGTGGACTTAATCCGTCAAGCAAAATCCAGGGGGGTACGGGTTACCGCAGAGACAGCTCCGCACTATTTCACCTTAACCGATGAGGCTGTGTCAGGTTATACAACCAGCGCCAAAATGAATCCCCCGCTACGCACCAGTGAAGATCGGGCAGCTATCATTAGTGGGCTGCAGGACGGTACCCTTGACGCGGTTGCGACGGATCATGCACCACACTCCATATTGGAAAAAGAGATGGAGTTCGATGCTGCTGCTTTTGGTATCATCGGTCTTGAAACTGCGGTTCCACTCACCCTGGCACTGCTCAATCAAGGTGTGATTGATGCGTCTCGGATGGTGGAATTACTAGCCGTGAACCCTGCTCGTATTCTCGGCGTGGAGGGTGGAAGCCTTGCTCCGGGGGCGGCTGCAGATATAACTATTATTGACCCAGAACTACAGTTCACCTATTCCGTGGATCAGGTTGTTTCTAAGAGCCAGAATTCTCCCTTTCTTGATTGGTCATTTACCGGACGTGCAATGTTGACCATGGTCGATGGCGCTGTTCAGTTTTCTCGTTTTGTTAAGTAGCTGTCATTGTTGAGTAGTTTGTGTGGAGATAAGGTAGGTAGCGTTAAGCCTCCACTTGGCCGACATAGACAGGAATTTGCCGGGTAACGGTGACCGCCTCGGGCGTAACCTCTGCAAGATACGCTAACACCTGAACTCCTTCCTTCGCCGCCTGCTGTAATGTTTGTGCATAGACAGGGTCAATCGCGGCAGCAGGGGCAAAGCTGTCAACATCACCCCTTTGTATACAGAAGAGTACGGCTGCTGCAAAACCCTGGTGTGCCAGATGCATCAATTCGACAAGATGTTTTGTTCCCCTTGCCGTTACTGCATCTGGAAAAATGGCAGTGTTGTTTTTAGCCAGCGAGCAGTTTTTCACCTCCAGGTATGTCAATCCTTGTGCTGATTCCAGCAAAAAATCCAGCCTGCTTTTTTGTGAGACCTTCTTTTCAGGTGTGATTTTTGTAATGCTTCCAAAGTTGTCTATGATTCCATTGAGAAGGGCTTCGTGGACAAGTTTGTTGGTCATGGACGTGTTGATACCTATCCAGATCCCTTGTGATTGTATCATCTCAAGCGTCCATGGGTATTTACGATTGGGGTTATCTGATCGGGAAATAATTACCGGACTGCCTGGGTCTGAACAGCCGAGCATGGAGCCACTATTAGGACAATGTACAGTCATTGGTTGTTGATCCGGGAGTTGTACGTCTGCCAGAAAACGCTTGTAGCGTTTGAGTAAGACAGCGTTGGCGCGAATCGGGGGCAATTGCATGATCACCTGTGGTTGAGTTGATTATTGGCGATGAGAACAGTCGTGCAGTGCTTACAGCGCAATTTCGTGCTGTGCAACTCAATTTTCGTCTTGTTTTATTTTGATCACCATCCTTGATATGGTCTTGAAAGGCTGGATTATTTTGTCAGATTACCACTTTCAGTGGCACTGTTTTTCGACTATACTCCGTCGGCATTAATAAAATTTACGAATAGAAGCATTATCATCCCGTCCTGGGTATCGTTAACAAGAGACTTAATTGTAACCACATAGGAGAGCATACCAATGAAGCTTGGACTCAATGGCCTTGGCAGAATCGGAAAATTATCATTATGGCACCATGTCTCACGCCAGCATTTTTCTGGAGTTGTTGTAAATCTCGGCCGAAACGTTGGTTCAGGGTTGGAAGATATTGCAGCATCCATTGAAAAAGACTCAAGTTACGGTCGCTTGAGCATGTATCTCCATGGTCATAAAGGCGGACGAGTTATTGAGAACCTTGACGATGCAACAGGAACGATGACCATAAACGGTGTACCGGTCACGATCCTTCGTGAAGCCCGTAATCCGAAAGATATTGACTGGAAGGCTAATCAGGTTCGACTCGTGGTCGATACAACCGGTGTTTTTAAAGATCCCACGGCCGATCCAAATGAAGGCAGAGGGGCAATACGTGGCCACCTGCAGGCTGGTGCTGAAAAAGTCATGCTTTCCGCACCCTTTAAGATTCAGGCAAAAGGGTTGGATATGCCTGAGGATGCCATCACAGCGGTCATGGGGATTAATGATGACGATTATGACTCTTCCAGGCATAATGTAGTTTCTGCCGCCTCATGTACAACAACTTGCCTCTCCTATATGATGAAGCCGTTGCTGGACCATTTCGGAGCAGACAGAGTGTTGTCAGCCTCTATGGTAACAGTGCATGCTGCTACAGGGAGTCAACAGGTGCTGGATCGTTTGCCGGCTGCTGGAGCGACCGACCTGCGTAAGGACAGGTCAATATTGAATAATATTATTTTAACCACCACCGGCGCAGCAAAGGCCTTGGGGCTGGTTATTCCTGAAATGAAAAATATTGGCTTTATTGCTGAGTCCGTCAGGATCCCAACCTCTACAGGGTCACTGATCGTGCTGGTACTTAATTTTCAAGACGAACTGGAAAATCCGATTAAGCGTGGTTTGATTAATTCCATTTACAGCGAATACGCAGCCAATACCCCGTATCTTGTTCACTCCACCGAACAAAATGTATCTTCCGATATCGTCGGAATGCCAAAGGCTGCTGCTGTCATAGAGTCAACCGAGATCCACACCCGAACAGCCTCTATCAATGTTAACCTGAAGCACGTGAAAGGGATAACCTTCGATAAAGGGGAAGTGCCTCCTGTGCTCCAGGTACCGGTCACTCAATCTGTAATATATGGATGGTATGATAATGAGCTGGGGAGTTACACCAATATGCTGGGTGATTTGACAGTATCGGTTGCAGAAAAAATGGTGTGATTGTCCGCAAGATGCAGCTGGAAGACCTTGCTGCGGTGCATTTGATTGAACAGGAGGTTATGGAAACCTCCTGGAGCGAAAATCAGATTCGTTCAGAATGTGAATATGTTGAGGGTGTGCAGTTGGTCGCAGAAGCAGAGGGCAAGGTCTGTGGCTATGTTTTTTTGAGGTGGTGTGGTCCCGAATCTGAGTTGATGCGTATTGGGGTTGCGCTCAGTAAACGGGAACTGGGTATCGGTGGTGCATTGGTGGATAAAGGGCTGATTCTCCTTGCCGGAGAGAACGTTGAGCAATGTTGCCTGGAAGTTCGTGCGTCCAATGTGTCTGCTCAGCAGTTTTATCTGGGTAAGGGATTCTTTCACCAGGGGATGCGGCCAAAGTATTATCGAAATCCAGTGGAAGCTGCTGTACTGATGCAGAAAAATGTAATTAAGGGGCTGGGAGGGGGTTGTGAAAACACTTCGCGAAATTGATGTTACAGGAAAAAGAGTGCTGGTGCGGGTTGACTTTAATGTACCAATGAGCGATGCCGGTGAAGTAACCGATGATCTTCGTATTCAAATGGCGCTCCCGACCATCACCTATCTGCTGGAGAAAAATGCTAAAGTTATTCTTTGTACGCATATGGGGCGGCCCAAAGGGCAAAAGGTTGCGAAATTTTCCCTTGCTCCTGTCGCCCAATATCTGTCAGGTTTGCTCGGTGAGCAGGTGAGGTTGGCTCCAGATTGTATCGGTCCAGAGGTCGAAGCGGTTATATCGGCCATGGAGCCGGGTAATATTATAATGCTGGAGAATGTTCGGTTCCACCAGCAGGA
>JAUVLX010000148.1 GCA_030600525.1 Desulfobulbus sp.
GCAGGAAATTGCTCAGCTTGAAAAGAAGCGTATTTTACACGGGTTGAGGGGAAAACGGGATTTAGATGAGGCACCTGGTGCCTATAAAGATATACGTACCGTGATGAACAACCAAAAAGATTTGGTAGAGATACTGATCGAGCTTTCACCACTTGCAGTTGTGAAGGGGTAATTCGAAGATTCTTCGACACAACGGCTTCTCTTGTGCTATCGTTCCCCGCTACGATTAATGAGAAAAAAGGCGGGCCATCACAAACTGACCACACCCTTTTTTAAGCCACTGGCTTTTATATGGGAAAAAAAATCTGTCTGTAGATAATCAGTAATCTACCCCGCCTCCCATGTACGGTCCCTCTCTTTCAATAAAACGGGCAAGGTTGTCAAGGCCCCGATCCCTAGCTTCAGAGTTGAAGGTCGCCTGGACCTCGGCTGCCTTTTTGTCGGCCTTGGCGTAAAATCGTTGGCGTTCTTTAAAGGTTTTGTGCCAACTGTTGTACTGTTCAATGGCGAGTTTTTTGATTTTTCCAGCTTCCTTCAGTTGCTTTAACTGGTTGTTGATTGCTGGGAGTTGATCCAGGTAGGGTGATTTTTTTGATAAAGCCATGTGAAGCTGTTGTACCGTGATGGGTTTTTCCATGAATTCTATCTTATCTTCTACCATAAGGAGTTTGGAATAAATAATGGCAGGATAAAGATCTATGATCAGGTAATCTGCTGTATCCTCTTCCAGCATTTCAAAAGCCCGTTGATAGGTGGTGTAGGTTACATCGAGCTTGTCCTTGATAAAGGCGTCAAACTCGTCGCCAAAGGTCTCGCCCTGTCCGGCAACCCCTTTTTTGCCGATCATATCGTCCCAGCAGTTACAGAGAAAGCGGTCCCCCTTTTTAACAACCGTTACAACCGGACTCTTTAGGTAGGGAACCGAAAACACCATATGTTGCTCTCTCTTTTTGTTTTTGTATGCGGAGACAATCAGGTCAACTTCACCTGCTGCAAGTTGTTGCTGCACCAGGAGCCAGTCAGTGGCAGGGTGAATGGAGTACGGTATGTTAAGCTGAGAGAGAATGTCTGTAGCCAGTTTTGGCCCAATACCTTGCAGTTTACCTTGCTTATTCCATGCTACAGGTGGGGCCTCGGGATTACCGGATATAACCAGTGAAGGAGACGGCTGGGCAAAGAGAGGGGAGCCGGTGCCAAGGAAAATAAAGGTCAGTAATACGGTTAGGTAGCGCATAGAGACTCCAGAAGGTTAGGTTTTGATGGGCTTGTTATACCGTCGTCGATTGGGTGTGAGGTTTTTGGTGCCACTTGACTTGACATATCAGCGTTGGAAAAATAAATCCGCTCTGTCTGTGCTGTAAGTGAAACACCTTTGAGGTTGCAATGGACCGATGGTCAGCCCATTACATTTTGTTTAATTAATAGTGGTGGTTATAGATAGCAGGTGGATGTTTAATAAGCAAATGTCGTTGTTGTAAAGAGACTGTGGGCGTAGAGATCTCCTGGATCAGAGCTTAGACCCAATTTCAGAATTTCCCATTGGCCACCCACTGCTTGTCGGAAAATCTCAGGGACCTGGGCTGAACTTAAATGAAGGCCTGCATGGGTGGCGATGATGTTGCCAAGCTGCTTGAAAATCATGAGTAGACTGGTTGGCCTTGGCGATACATAGACCGCATTTTTTTCATTTATGCCAGCCAGCTTGGCGGCCTCTTTTACTGCCTTGTCCAGGTTGCCGAGCTGGTCAACTAGGCCCAGGCGCATTGCTGTTTTGCCATCCCATACCCTCCCCTCAGCGATCATTTTTACTTTATCCAGAGGCATATCTCTGCCTTGGGAAACGATGGCGAGAAACTGACGGTAGCCGTGTTCGACGCTTAATTGGTGGTAGGATTTCTCCGTAGACGACATTGCTGAGACAGGATTGCCGAAAAGAGCAGTCTTCCCTGTACCAATACCGTCGCCATAGACACCTATTTTTTCAAGTGTTTTGTTAACTGTGGGGATGGCGCCGAAAATACCTATCGAACCGGTTAAGGTAACAGGTGAGGCGATGATCAGGTCAGCATCTGCAGCCAGCCAATAGCCACCAGAGGCTGCCAGAGAACCCATGGAAACAACAACAGGTTTGCCTGATTTCTGGAATGAGAGTAACTCTTGTCGGATAAGTTCCGAAGCCAGGGCACTCCCACCACCTGTGGATATACGGAGAACAAGCGCCTTGATGTTATTGTTCTTTTTGGCTTGACGAATTTGTTTGATCAATATTCGAGATCCAATTTGATTAACAGCGCCGTTGCCATACATGATGTTCCCGGTGGCAGTGATGATGCCCACCCTGTCTTTTTTCTCCTGGTCAGGAGTGTAAGAAGGGGTAAGCGATTGGAGGTAGTCATTATAGCTAACTTGAGGAAAGCTCTTTGATGATTCAGGTGAAAGGTTGGAGAGCTCGGAAAGGTAGGTAAGCAATTCCTGTCTGGTTTTAATACCGTCAATAAGCCCAGTTTGTAGGGACATTTGACTGCGATCCCCCTCGCTTTGCGCTAAGAGAGATGGGAGATTCTCGATTATATGTTTGAATTGTTGGCCTGTCATTTTTCGGTTGGCAGCAATGTCCTGGCTATATATCTCCCACAGCGCATCCAGCCAGACCTTGTTCGCCTCTTTTGCGGCTGATGACATGTTATTTCTGGTGAAGGGCTCCAAGGCAGATTTAAATGTACCGACCCGGAAGACATGAAAATCAATGGCCAATTTTTCTAAAAGGTCCCTGGCATAGAGGCGGTACACCCTGAAACCTTGGATACGCAGTCCCCCCATGGGATTAAGGTAAATTTCATCAGCCCAGGACGCTAAATAGTATTGCGCCTGATTAAAGTTGTCACCGGCAGCGATTACTTTTTTCCCTGCTGCTTTAAAGTAATCTATGGCCTTTCCGATGGTCTTTATCTGGTTGAGTCCGACTTTGCCAAGTCGGTCGGGAGCAATGAAAAGTGCGTTTATCCTGGAATCGTCAGCTGCGGTATAGATACAATCAAGGACATCTTGCAGTAAAATGTCTTTTTCTACCGGCATCCCGGAAAGATTATTGATCACTTGCGCCATGGGATCGATGGGAGAGCGTTGTTCCACAAT
This sequence comes from Desulfobulbus sp., assembly GCA_030600525.1. Lineage (GTDB taxonomy): Bacteria > Desulfobacterota > Desulfobulbia > Desulfobulbales > Desulfobulbaceae > Desulfogranum. Next base: position 3,136 of record JAUVLX010000148.1, read on the forward strand.
GTCCCCTTCCGGTGCCAATACCAAAATTGCGTCATCAGGCATGGTCACTTCAGGTCGGTAAAAAAGGGTGGTAACAACAAAAAATAAAGTTGCTAAAAACATGATGCTGGCGAAAAAAGCCATCCCGGTTGAAAGCAGTTTCCAAAACCAGTGAAAAGGCAGCCAGAGAAGTGAGAATATTTTTTTCATTATTTTGTTTAGGTTGAATGGTGGGGTGCTGGATGAAGGTACTTATTCCACGAAAGCTGTAAAAGGGTATTGCGTTACCCTGCTAAAGTCAAATAATTGGTGGTGTACGAGGTCTTAGGGGGAGAGATTTTCAAGTGTTCAGGGACACCCCTGAGAGTACCTCTTGAAGTGCATCTCCAAGATCTTGGAGTGAGTAAGGTTTTTTAACGAATTGTGTCACTCCTAGATTTTTTGCCTGGTGCACATCTGTGGTTGTAGAATATCCGCTCGTAATAATAGCTTTTTGGTCAGGTGCATGTTCCAGGATAAGGCGATAGGTCTCACACCCGTTGATGCCAGGCTCCATGAGCATATCCAGGATGACGAGATCAACTTTGTTGTTTTTAATAAACTCGACAGCTTTCTCACCTGAAGGCACTGTATAGGGCTGAAAGCCCATGCGAGACAGAAGCCTGATGGCGATCTCACGCTGACTTTTTTGGTCATCCACCACAAGAATGCTTTGCCCGTTACCTCGATAGGTAGGGTTATCAAAAGATTGCAGGGATATTTCACCATGAATCCTGGTGGATGGAAAGTAGAGAGAGAAGAGGGTCCCCTTATTACTGCTTACCATATCTATGTAGCCGCCATGGTCATGTACAGTGTTCCAGACCACTGCCAAACCTAAACCTGTACCACTTCTGCCCATGATTTTTTTACTGTAAAAGGGGCAGAAAATTTTTGCAAGATCTGCTTTAGAAATACCGGAACCGGTGTCTGCTACATTGATGACAGTGTAATCGCCTGCTTCAATGGTTTCATATCCTTTATGCACCTCTTTGAGATGTATGTTTTTGGTTGATACTGTAATCGAACCCTTGGTTTGGATTGCCTCTGCTGCATTCAGCACCAGGTTCATGATTGACTTAGATACATGCATAGCTGAACAGATTACATTGAGCAGCTTGTCTTCCAGGTAGGATTCTATGAGCACATCTGGAAAGCGCTGACGAATAGTATTATATTCAACTGAACTGAAATAATTAGTGATAATGGTGTTAATGTTTTGAACTTCTTTTTTGCATGTGGCACCTCGGGCGACGGTGAGCAGGTCGTCAACTACTGCTGCCGCTCGTTTACCTGCATCGCGAATCATAGTTATTTCTTCACGGTATTTAAAATCATCATCTAGGTCAAGGAGGAGTAATTCAGGATAAGTAATAATGCCGGCAAGAATGTTATTAAGGTCATGCGCCACAGAACCGGCCATCAAGCCGAGAGACTCCATCCGTTTTGCATTAGTAAGCTGTTCCTGAAGATTGACTTTTTGCTGCATGGCAAGTTCACTGATCGTCACATCTCGAATGGCTGCAACTTGAACTTGTTGTGCCTGGTAATCGATATGTTTGACCCTGATTTCAACAGGGAATTGTTCGCCGTTTTTTTTGATCCCGCGCGCTTTAAAAGGGCCAATGGTATCTGGATCAGTCTGTAGGTGCAGGGTCTGGATGGAGTCGCGATTAAGCAATACATCAAAGACTTGTTTGCCAAGCAATTCATCCTCGCTGTAGCCAAACATTTCACAAAGTTGGTCGTTTGCCTGGAGCATTGTTCCCTTGTCGTAGAGAATGATGCCCTCCCAGGTTGCCTGTGAAAGTTGGCGGAATCGTTTTTCACTGTTTCTGAGATCTTTTTTAAGCTGCTTGTGTTGAATACCTCGGGCAATCGTGCGTAAAATGCTATCGGGAGAGCACGGTTTTCGCAGAAAGTCGTACACCCCATGGCGAAGTGCTTCAACCGCATTTTCAACAGTGGCACTGCCTGTAAGCATTATAACAGCAGTTTCAGGGTGTTTTTTTACAGTATGGGCGGCTAGTTCAATACCGTATACGTCAGGAAGTCCAATGTCGATAATTACTGCATCAAAGGAAAAGTTGTTGAGGTGGAAAAGCCCTTCTTCACCAGAACTTGCAGTTTCTGTCTCGTACCCATCTGCTGCAAACAAAATCTCTAGACTTTTGCAGAGGTTAGGTTCGTCATCAATTAATAAAATAGAATATCCCATGGTGAGATTGTAAAATGATTGCTATTTGATTGGGGGAGAAATGACGAAAAAGTGTCGTGAATGAAAAACCGTGTGTGGTCGCTGGGTCATTGTCGTCATTGTCGATACCGTTTCATTGATGACATCCTGTCATGTTGGTCATTAAGACCATATTGATCAATAATGTAGAGTATGGAGCCGTTTTAAAAACTCAAATTTTTTAAAAAACACTGTTAATATTGAAGCTGTTTTTTAAAGAGAAGTCCAATTAAAAACAGGTGGAATGTTGAAAATGAGCGGGATCATTTTTCAGCAGGCAGGAAGATACTAAATGTTGTACCTGTGCTGCTGCTTTGGCACAATAGGGACCCGCCCATCTCTTCTGTCAGTTTTTTAATGATCGCAAGCCCTAGGCCGGAATGTCCGTTATGTTTGGTGGTGAACCCTGGGCTGTAAATTTCTTCCAGATGTTGCTTCGGGATACCTGTCCCGTTATCCGTAATTGCAATGGTAACCCTGTCGTCCATTGTTCCTGTTTTTACCTCTATGCGTCCTTTGTGGCTGACAGCGTCAATTGCATTGTTGATAAGGTTGATTATTATCTGACGTATACTATCTTCATTGGCGATGGCCGTAGGATTGGCTGCATCGGGGGTGAATAGAATATCAGCCGAGCACTCTTCGGCTGTTGATGCTGTATAGAGTTCAAAGATGGTTGCCATGAGTTTGTTGATGTCAATGGTGGTAGACTGACGAGCAGCTTGTTCTGTGGCCAGATCCTGCAGTTGTTCCGTTAAGTGGCCAATGCGGGTCAATTCTTCATCAATGGTAGCCAGTTCAGAATTAATATCCTTTCCATTCTGGCTTTTTATTTTAAGAATATGGGTATAGTTTTTAAGGATTGCCACTGGGTTATTTATTTCATGGGCAACTTTTCTTGCCAACTGGGAGGTAGCATCAATTCGTTCTTGCAGCAACCTATCGGCCTGTTGGAGATGGAATTGCTCCAAGTAAAGGGCAATTGCAGCGTGCTGTGCCAAAATATGGATAGGGGTCAGTTGGCTGAGGAAGCGCTTGTGCTCTTCTTGTTGAAAGGCAATGATGAGCAGTCCTTGGACTTCATTTTTGTAGACCATGGGTACTGCTGAAAATGCCTCTTTGTTAAAGAGATGGAGCAATTGCTGGTCAAGCAGGCTTAGTTTTCTGGGCTGTTCGTCTGCGCTGCTAAATGAATGAATCAGGGCTTTATTCATGACAGCCCTCTCAAGCAGGCTGTTGCCTCCACTCTTTACCGTAAAATGAAATTGATCAGCACCTGAAAGGCTGCTTTTGGGCGACACTTGGCCCTGGAGTTGAGTGTAATCGCGATCGGACCAGATGAAAAAAAGACAGGAGTCTTCATTGAAGAGAATTTTCAGGCTCTGCTCAACAACAAGCATCATTTGTTCTCTACTTTCGACTTTAAGCAGTTCTTCCAGTGTTCCTGTGAGTTGAGTAATGTCACGGACGCGATTGATGAGCCCTAAAGAGACCTGCTTGTGTACCTCTTCGCTTCCTTTGTCCCGCTCCATGGAAGATTTGGCAGGGGACGGGATACGGATATTAAATTCATCTGCTATCAGCGCTATCTGGTCATCTACCTCAGCAGTGATTGATTCAAGCTGTGCAGGCGATATCTGCAGGAGGCGATGCGCTGTTTCTATTATATCCTCATCATTTGGTTCGCCATGGCTTAAGAGATCCGCCAGGGCTGTAATTTTGACTAGAGGGAGGGCTTGAGCCACCTCGGCAACCGGATGGTGGTGATATCTGACAGCGTCTCCAAGAATGGAGGGAAGCTGCCATTGTTGACAGAGCCATCCTCCAGCCTCACAGTGATCGATATCGAGTTTTTCCTGTTCCAGGAATGCCAGCCTGGCATCATGGCAGCGAACACCTTTTAACAAAAGCGGCGCATACTGGCCGGGAAAGGCCATCCATAAGATAAGCTTGCCTATGTCGTGGAGCAGGCCGGCCAGGTAGGCTTCAGAAGCAGACGGAAATGAAATGGTTTTTGCAATGTTTTGGGCAAGAAGCGCATTTTGGAAGCTATGATGCCAGAATCTGTCTAAAGAGAGCGGTCCGTTGGGGTCGACCCGTCTGAACACCTGCTGGACCGAAACGCTGATGGCAAGGTTTTTGATCACATCAGCGCCTAAAAAAACAATAGCCTGGCCAACGTCGGTGAAATTTTTTCGACTGCCGATAAAAGCAGAATTAACCAATTGGAGGACTTTTGCACTTATAGGTGCGTCTTTGGTGACGACCTTGACGACTTCTTGCAGATCAATATCCTGTGCGTGACAGATGTCAATGAGTTGGACAAGCACTTGTGGCATGCTTGGCAAGTTTCCAGAAATGTTGAGATTGTCAAGAGCTTTAATTCTGCCGTTCATGCCTGTGCTGGAAACAAAGAAAAAAGGTTAATAATCGGAATAGGTAAATTTACCTAGTTAACAAATATAAATTTTTTAATCAATGGATTAAAATGTATAAAATTTTGTATTTTACCGAAACCACGATTCCGTAGACCTTCTTTACCAGTGCTGTGAGTAAAGTCGGTTAAATTTAGTGCGGTTGATTCGGTTCGTTTGAGCAAATATAACTTGACCCTGTCTTCAGTGGTTAGGTAGTGTTGCATCCTAAGAGGTTTATATCGCAAATGAAAAAATGTTTTTTTTAGATTGAAGGGGAAAAGAATGTGTAAAAGAAGGTTGATTCGTAGTTTTTTAGGTGTCGCTAGTCTTGCGATCATTGTTGTCCTGTCAGGTTGCGCCAAACAGAAAACCTACGGAGCGGTTAAGTTTACCAGTAATCCTGCTGGAGTAGAAGTCATCAATCTCAAGGATGATGCAACATTGGGAAATACCCATACCCCGTTGGTCGTTTTTTGGGAAGCTGAAGACGGCAAGGCGGAATATGTGACCGTGCAGATGCGCAAGACAGGGTATAGGGAGGAGATTACTTCGCTCTGGGTGAATACCCGCCATGAGACCAGAGAAGAA
>JAUVLX010000244.1 GCA_030600525.1 Desulfobulbus sp.
GCGCGACACACCACCTGGATGGTGGTACACCAATATCTGTTACAATCGTTAACGCCAAAGGCGAAGAATTGGCTAACCTATCAAACATGGAATAAGAACTACGGGCTGCTCAAGCAGCCCTCTTATACCAACAAAAGAGATGCCTGATGAGCGAACCAAAAGCAAAAAAACAGCGCCGAGTGGTTCGGGCAACCGCCCCGGATACGGCCTGTGGAGATGTCGGCCACATGACCGTTGATGAACTCGTAGCCATTGCCGCTGACTCTGACTTTGAAGTTAACTGCCCTGCCTGTGGACAGATTCATCTCAGCAGGGACGAAATAGAAGAGATCGAAAAAGAAAAATTTACCGACACCGAAGAATACAAGGAAACAGTACGCCAGGCAGAAGCACCGGGAAAGTGCTGCTAACCCGGTAACCCGTTTCCTTTGATAACATATAAGGCAAAACGTCTCGGCAAAAAATGTTTTGCCTTCTGTTTTCCCCCTTATCTCACCACCAACAACCGTTTTTCACAGTTGTTCATCAACACCAGCCTCAGCAAAAGACGCCATATCGCACATTACCCTTGCTGCCAGTTCCGCGACCTGCATGGTCATGGCTGCTCCTGTCCCCTCTCCAAGCCGCATATCCATGTCCAGCACAGGCTCCAGCCCCATGAACGCAAGTGCTGCCTGCTGACCTTGTTCAACCGATTTATGACCGGCAACAAGATAACCTGCAACATCGGGACAGAGCAAATAGGCAAGCAGCCCTGCTGCCGTTGAAATAAGACCATCCAAGACGACACAGGAGCCATTGCCAGCGGCTGCAAGAACAGCTCCGCAGATACCACCAAGCTCAAACCCGCCGACCTTGGCGAGGATATCAAGCCCGTCCTCAGAATTGGGGCGATGCAGCGAAAGCGCCTTCTCTAGGATCTCGACCTTTCGCTGTAGTCCTTCATTATCAACCCCGGTTCCCCTTCCAGCAAGTTTTGCAGGAGCTATTCCGGTAACGGCACTGATAACAGCGGTGGCAGCGGTTGTATTACCGATCCCCATTTCCCCCAAACCGACAATCTCAGCCTTGGACGCAGCATTGCCACTTCCAATCACCTGCGCCCCATATTCGATGGACAACAGAGCCTCACCCTTGCTCATGGCTTGTTCAATCGCAAAATTACGTGTTCCGGCTGCAACTTTTTTATCTATCAACAAGGGATGGGGAGCAAAGGAATCCTTCACCCCCATATCGACCACAGTCAAATCGATATCATAAAAATCACAAAACACATTGATTGCAGCTCCACCAGCTAAAAAATTCTCCACCATCTGCACGGTCACCTTGGCCGGATAAGCAGAGACACCCTCCTCGACAATGCCGTGATCACCTGCAAAAACAAACATTCGCCGCTGCTGTATCGTAGGCTGCAACGAATGCTGGATCACGCTTAAGGTAACTGCCAGCGGTTCAATTCGCCCCAGAGCGCCAAGTGGCTTGGCCTTGAGATCAATCTTTTTTTCTGCTGTCAGGCGCATATCGTCGGCAACTGGCAAAACTTTTTTAACCAAAGATTTCAGCTGACCTGGCACAGCTGCATAGGGACGGCTGCTATTTGCCCCCACTTCAGCTACAACAGGCTTATGGGCAACAGGCACTGACTGGTTAAAATCAATAATATATTTAAAGGACCTGCCACTGAGTACCTCGGGCATCAGGGATTGCACCATTTCCGGCTGGACAATAGCTTCCACCAGGTTGGCGAGTTGATCTTGGTGGGAGGCACAAAATGCTGCGGCCTCAACAACATGCTCCCGTCGCGGACCGTAGGAACCAAAGACCTCAAGCTCTTTATAGTGGACCAGATTAAGGAGGTTAAACCCTATCTCCTCATTTTTTCGGACACCGGAAAAATAGGCAAACTGCCCGCCTTTTCGCACTTTTGTTAAACAAAGACTGAAAGCAGCGCTACTGTCACAGGCATTAATACCACAATCAAAATCGCTCTCCACCGTCTCCTTACAAACCTTTATGGACGTATTTCCAACCAGTGGTTGGGCCTTGGCTATTTTTTCCGCGCTCCACTCAACCACCACTGGATTGGCACCCAATGAAGCCGCCACCAAACCAGCCAAGAGTCCAAGCACACCGCCACCATAGATAATAACTTTGGTACCCCGGCCAATGGACAGGTTTGCAAAACCATTAAAAATACAGGCAACAGGTTCGGAAAAACAATACAGGTAGGGCGACTCTATCACCGCCACCGGAACCAGGCTTACCCTTGGCACCACCACTGTATCGGCAAAGCCACCATCACGATGAAACCCGGTAATGCGCATGGTATCGCATAAATTTTCCCGGTCATGTTCGCAGTACCAACATTTGCCGCATGCCTGGCCCGGCCAAACGGTGTACCAGTTACCTGTTTCCTCTTCAATGCCAACCAACTCATGACCAAGCACTCTGGGAAGGACAAGATCCCGATGCCCCTGTTCCCACATTTTTGCGTCCGTGCGGCAGATGGCACAGTAGCAGACCTTGAGCCGCACATTGGCGCTATCAACAGGGTCATCTATGGCAACATACTCTGACTGAATTTTTCCAGGACCAAGCAAAGAGAGTTTCATTAGTTGAGACCTGACGTTTGGGTAAAGGGTTCTTCGATAAGGGTCAGGGTAAAGATGGCAGCATCACCGACGCCATCGTTTTGCAGTTGTTGAAGCAGTTGCTTCACTTTCTCTAAACAATCCATGGGATAAACACTGGCCTTTTGCAGGGAACACTCTGTGTACCCGGTGTCTGTAAAACGAAAATAATCTGTTCCTGATTTAAGTATAAAGAGCTGCTGCATGGCTACACCTGCTGTATAAGGGCATTCAATTTCGCCAGCCCCTGATCCGGGTCACGGTTCTGCTCAGTGACCCACCTGGTTAAAACCCCAATCGGCTGACCATCCTTCATACATTCCCTGGCCATAGCCACCCCCTGCTCGATAGACGATGCTTTACCAGTCAACTCAAACAAGAGGCCACTATTAAGCAGCACAGCATCCCTGCGTGCAGAATCACCCTTACCGTGCAACAGTTCCACCATTTTCAGGGCTGCCTGATCTACGTCAGGGTCAGCAGCAAGGGCGCCTGATCGATGACTCTTTACCCCACACTCCTCAGGGGCAAAGGTAAATTCACGGATTTCGCCATCAATAAGCCGAGCCCCGTAAGTGGTACCGCACACAGAGGCTTCATCCATTCCTTTGTCGCTCCCATCAATCCCACCGTACACCACCGTGGCTTTGGTATAGCCAATCGACTGCATGACCTTGGCGACCGGCATGACCAAGTTTTTAGCATACACTCCACGCACGGCCATCTTCGGCATGGCCGGGTTTGCCAGCGAGGCCGCAATATTTAAGGGGGAACCGAAATAAATTTGGGATAAAATTCTTCCCAAAGCCATAGGGTGAACCTTAGGGCTCATACCATTAAACAACCCGACCCCGACTTTATCAATTGCCTCCGCCACGTAGGCAACATCACACTCTACGTCTACCCCCAGTGCCTCGACAATATCTACTGTCCCACAAGAGGAGGTAATTCCTCTGGCACCATGGCGGGCCACGGTGATACCGCCCGAGGCGGCAACCAGGGAGGCAGCAGTGCTGATATTAAAGGTCTTATAGGTATCCATACCGGTCCCGCAATTATCAACAACGGGTCCTTTTCCATGAAGGGAGACCTTGGTTGTATCCAGTTCATAGATAGCCCTCCAACCGCCGGCAACTTCTTCTGCTGTTTCCCCTTTTGCTGTTAATGCCGCGAGAAAAGCCCCCTGCTGCATTTCACTAATGTCATTATTTAAAACCTGCCAAAAGGCCTTATAGGCCTCTTCGGCGTTCAAGCTCTCACCACGAATCAGACCGGTAACAACCTGTCCGAAATCTTTATTTAAGGCAATATCCATAACCACTTCTCCCTTCTGGTTGTGACCTGCTGTATCTCTCTGCAATTTTCCGCCCTTACCTCACGAGGCAAAGATCGCAAAGACTATGCAGCAAAGCACTGCTTTAATATACAAAAATGATAAAACACAGAAATCCAGTGGTTGGCTGTGGTCACAGATCATAGTTATCTGTGTATTCAGGCAGGCTTTCTGACTCACGAAGTATACTGCAGCGGCAGCCTTCCCGGAGGTCAAAGCCTCCAGTGACTCTCCTTAACAGAGATGCAAACCCGTATTGCACGGGAAACAGCTTCTACAGACTTCGAATACAGCAATGACTGGTTTGTGGCGGATTCACACCGCCTTTCCTTTTACCATATGGTAAAACACCTGAATGGCGCTACTATACAAAACTTCCCTTATTTATCAACGGCTATGGACGATTTGAAGAGGTGCAGCAATGATGAGAGGCTGGTAGTGAAATGGCGATCTAAAAAAAAGAGGCACCCTGACCTGGGGTGCTGGGCGAAAGGAGGGTCAGAGTGCTGTCTTCAAAGAAGGAGAGATGAAGACATAGTAAATAATAATTACTCTACACCTGCTGTCAACTAACCAAATCATTATCTTTACACACCCGTTATACTGGCTATTCATCATCCCCAATTTTCTATTGATGTAATACCATAAAAACTCTTTGCTCTTTAAAAAGTAGGTAAAGTAGGATGTAATCCTCAATAATTATCTGTATTATACGCGCTTAAGGGACTGTAAATTAGCCCACTCAAAGCAATTAATGATTTGAGGCCACCTTGATTAAGTCAAAATCCTTCTTAACAGTTATGAAGCAACCAGAGGCCGTAATCATTAACGCAAAAAACCAGTTTGACTAAAACAGGGTGTAGCGTAACCATGGCGATCCCCCTTTATAAGCATACAGTTAAAAGCAGGGTACACAGACACGACCCTATCCTACAGGAGAGACTTTATGGCCAAAATCACAGTTAAGAATCCCATTGTTGAGCTTGATGGCGATGAAATGACCAGAATCATCTGGGATTTTATCAAACAACGGCTGATTCTCCCTTACCTGGATGTGGATATTAAATATTATGACCTATCCGTTCAGAAACGTGATGAGACCGATGACCAGATTACGGTTGATGCAGCAAACGCTATAAAAAAATACGGCGTTGGAGTAAAATGTGCCACTATCACCCCTGATGAGGCTCGGGTCGAGGAATTCGACCTCAAACAGATGTGGAGATCACCTAACGGCACCATCCGTAACATCATTGGCGGTACAGTCTTTCGTCAGCCCATCATCTGCAGCAACATACCCCGACTTGTACCTGGTTGGAAAAAGCCAATCGTCATCGGCAGGCATGCCTTTGGCGACCAGTACCGCGCCACCGACTTTCTGGTTCCCGGTCCGGGGAAACTCACGATGAAATTTGAACCGGCAGACGGCAGCGCACCGGTCGAGTATGAAGTGTTTAAATTCCCCGGTAGCGGCTGCGCCATGGGGATGTATAACTTGGATGCATCCATCCGAGGTTTTGCCCGTTCCTGCATGAACTATGGACTCAACCTGGGCTGGCCGGTGTACCTTTCCACAAAGAACACCATCCTTAAAAAATATGATGGCCGTTTTAAGGATATCTTTCAAGAAGTCTACGAGCAGGAGTTTGCTGA
>JAUVLX010000267.1 GCA_030600525.1 Desulfobulbus sp.
TGTAAGCATATCAAGTGACATTACAGTCAAAGAACTTTTGGCCCGTTATCCCCGGCTTTTGCAGGTGTTTTTGGATATGGGGCTGTTATGCGTAGGATGTCCGGCAGAGGCCTTTCACAGCTTGAGGGAGGTTGCCCACGAATACCATCTTGACTTAAACCACTTTGTCAAATCTATTGAAACGGCTGTCAACGATGACAACTATTCCTCCAGAAATATTTTTTCTTAGCGGAACACAATTCCCCGTTCTGATTGAGCTTGAAGGATAAAAAAGCATGAAAAAACGCATTGAATCGATGTTCGAAGCCTGGGCTCGCATTGTTGTTAAATTTCGATTTGTGATTTTGCCACTTGTTCTGATACCGACATTCTTGATCAGTTCACAAGTGCAACATCTGACCATTGACACCTCCAATGAAGGTCTTCTGCAACCAGGTGACCCCATCCTGACTTCGTATAATGAATTTCGCGACCAGTTTGGCCGGGATGATTTACTTTTATTGGCGATCCACAGCGATAATGTTTTTACAATCCCTTATTTAACCAAGCTGAAAAAACTGCACGATCAGCTAGAGGCGCAAGTGCCTCATCTTAATGATATCACCTCCATCGTCAACGCGAGAGATACACGAGGTGAGGGTGACACTTTGCTGGTAGATGACCTTTTGCGCCATTTTCCTGAAGATGAGCAAGGTCTGGCCGCACTCAAAGAAAGGGTGATGGCTAATCCCGTCTACCAAAATCAGCTCGTTTCTGCTGATGGAACATTCAGCACCATCCTTATTGAAAGTGATACCTATTCGAGCGCTGGCATGGATGGTGATGATGTACTGAGCGGGTTTGATGATGATTTGCAAATCCCTGCAGAGGCGCTGGGTACTGGGGAGGTTCCATCGCATGCGTTTTTGACTGACCAGGAAAATGCACAGATGGTTGCAAAGGCCAAAGCTATTGCCCAATCATTTAACAGTCCTGATTTTGAAATTTTTATGGCGGGCAGTCCAGTTGTTACGCATACGGTTAAACAGCTGATGATGAAGGATATGAAGAAATTTCTTCGCCTGGCTGTCTTCACTATTGGTATCTGCCTGTTTATTATGTTTCGCCGTATTTCTGGCGTCTTGCTCCCCCTTGTTGTTGTAGCCCTGACTCTTTTAACCACCTTGGGCCTGATGGCAAAGTTCGGTATTCAGTTCAAGGTGCCCACGATTATTCTGCCCTCTTTTTTACTTGCCGTTGGCGTTGGTGCCAGTGTCCATGTTTTGTCATTGGTCTATCAGCGAATACGCAAAAATGACACCAAACAGGAGGCTCTGATTTACGCTTTGGGACATTCGGGGCTGGCTATTGTCATGACTTCTTTAACAACTGCAGCAGGTCTGGCGTCATTTGCCACTGCAAAGGTTGCCCCGATTGCCGATTTAGGGTTGTTTTCTTCTGTTGGGGTACTTCTCTCTCTCCTCTATACCCTTATTCTTCTTCCGGCGTTGCTTGCAATTATCCCGCTCAAACAGAAGAAGGGTGCACAGGAGACTGTCGGACAAACTTTATTTGATCGTTGTCTCGATTGGGTTGCTCATATCACGACAACTCATCCTAAGATCATTGCCACTGTTTCTATTTGTATTGTGATCATATTTGCTGCAGGTATCCCCAAACTTCGCTTTTCCCATAATCTTCTGAGTTGGCTGCCGGAAAAACTTCCGGTGCGAGTTGCCACAGAGGTCATTGATAAAAATCTTCGTGGCAGTGTTGCCCTTGAGATTGTCCTTGATACAGGAGCTGAAAACGGCTTGTACGATCAAAAAGTTTTGCAGGCGATGGATAAGCTCGGGACAAAACTGGAAAGTTTTGAAAAGAGAGATCTTTATATCGGTAAGGTTATTTCTGTTACCACCATTGTAAAAGAAATACATAAAGCACTGAATGAGAATCGGCCGGAAATGTATACGATCCCCGATAACGAGGCCTTAATTCCTCAGGAGTTTCTCTTGTTTGAGAACTCGGGTTCCGATGATCTGCAGGATTTTGTTGATTCCCGTTTTAGAAAGGCACGGGTTACTATCAAGGTGCCGTGGCGAGACGCGCTTTCCTATGTTCCGTTTATACAGGAAATCGAACAGCAGTTTCAGACCGCATTTGCAGACATCACCGTACATGAAAAGCCGGTAACCATCTCAACAACCGGTATTATGTCACTTTTTGCACGTATCCTCTCTGCGACCATGTCTTCTGCAGCGCAGAGTTATGGCATCGCCATTGTGGTGATCACCATGATGATGATCCTGCTGATAGGTGATCTCCGCATAGGACTTATTGCAATGATCCCAAACATCAGTCCTATCTTGATTGTAATGGGAATTATGGGCTGGTTTTCGATCCCCTTGGATATGTTTACCATGCTGGTAGCCTCGATTGCCATTGGACTGGCAGTGGACGACACCATCCATTTTGTCTATCATTTTAAAAATTATTTCGAGAAAACCGGAAACATTCATCAGGCAGTCAGCCATACCCTGCATACTGCCGGACGTGCCATGGTAACCACCTCTATTGTTCTTTCGATTGGCTTTTTTCTCTTCATGTTTGCCTCCATGCATAACGTATTTTATTTTGGCATGCTGGTAGGCCTTGCTATTGTAATTGCCCTGCTTGCTGATTTTTTTCTGGCACCTTCGCTGATGGCCTTGGCTTTGAAAAACTCTCAACTGCAGGCTCAACGCAGACCTTCTATCTCAAACGGAGAACTCTTATGAAAACATATACTCAATACTTTAGTTGCTTGGCAGTGCTTTTGATGCTGCTGATTGCAGTCCCTGCCGTCCACGCGTTGACAGCTCGCGAAATTATGGAAAAGGTCGATGCCCGTGATGATGGTGATAATATGACAGCAGACGTGAAGATGACCCTGATCGATCGTCAGGGGAATAAACGTATCCGTGAGATGAAGGTTTTTTCAAAAGACAAGGGGATGGATACCTGGAAAATGCAATTTTTTCTCTCCCCAGCCGATGTAAAAGATACAGGGTTTCTCACTAATGATTATTATGAAGGGGACCGCGACGATGATCAATGGCTCTATCTGCCAGATTTGCATAAAACAAAGCGCATTGCCACCTCGGATAAATCCTCTTCTTTTATGGGATCAGATTTTTCTTACGCAGATATGACCCGCAGAGTGCTCGATGAGTGGAACTACAAACTGCTTAAAGAGGGCAAAGTGGGTGAGCATAAGGTCTGGCTGATTGAGGCGATGCCTGTAAGTGATGTGGTGCAGGATCGATACGGCTATTTAAAATCTGTGCTTTTCATTCGCCAGGACATTTTTTTGGGAGTGCGTGCTGTACATTGGCTTAAAGAAGGGAAAAAGATCAAATACCAAGAGAACAAAGGTGTGAAGCAGATCGATGGTATTTGGGTTGCCACAGAACTCCACGAAAAGACAACCAAGAACAAGGTCGCTCTCCATCGGACTGTTATGGAGTATTCTAATATCAAGTACAACCAGAGTCTGGACGACGCCTTGTTTTCAGTGCGGAAACTGGAAAAAGGGATATAGGGCTCCATATACCATACATGATGGGGATACGATTAAATAAACCGATGCAACTGCATGTATTGCTCGTTTGTGTGCCAGCCCTTTTTTGGAGTGGAGAGCTCCGGGCCAGTGACGAACTTGACGATGCCTTGTCCGGATTTGATGATAATGTGGAGATGCAATCATCCGTTGTTACAGATGTGGATGATGAACTCAGTGGGGTGCTTTCCGGCTTTGATGAACAGCAGAACAACTGGCCGGATGAACGTGGACAGGATGCTGAAATTGTACCTCAATGGCTTGATCCTTTTGGGTCTATCTCTCTTGTAGGATCATCTAATTTTGCCCATGCTGCGCCAGCTCCCGGAGAGGCGGATTACAGGGGGCTTTCCATGCTCCGTACTGTTGGCATGTTGGGGGTTGACGTCGACCTTGGGACCTGGCAGGCACGGATGAGCGGTCATGGTTTTTATGATGCTGCGTATGCCATTCAGGGGCGTGATCAGTATACGGCCAGTCTGCTTGATGAGTATGAACAGGAGTTGGAGTTTGATGAGGTGTATGTGGAAGGCAGCTTGACCAGCAGTCTTGATGTGAAGATAGGGCGTCAGGTTGTGGTATGGGGAAAAGCTGACAACCTCAGGGTTACAGACATCCTCAATCCTTTGGATAACCGGGTCAGGGGCATGGTAGACATCAAATATAAACGTTTACCTGTAACCATGTCAAAGCTTGACTACTATACCGGGGATTGGAATCTCAGCACCATTCTTGTTAACGAAATTCGGTTTGATAAAAATCCGGTTTACAATAGTGATTTTTACCCTGGAGACAGGCCAGCTGCCCCGGAAAAAAAGCCCACTAATTTCTCCCTGGATACGCAACAACTTGGACTGGCTGTAAATGGTATTTTCAGTGGTTGGGATCTTTCATTCTACCAGGCCTGGGTCTATGATAATCGTGCCTACCTGAGTCTCACAAGCGAAACTCCTGTTCGGGAGCATAGCCGCGTATCCATGAGTGGCATGGCCGGTAATGTGGCTTTTGGCAACTGGCTTTATAAGGGAGAGACGGCATGGTGGCATGATCTTGAATATGGTGCGGCCCCTGGCGAGCAGTTTGATCGTGTTGATCTTCTGCTTGGCCTGGAATATACGGGGTTTAACGAAACCATGCTCTCAGTTGAATTTGTCAATCGGCGTATTGTCGATTTTGATCAACGACTGGGAGTGTCGCCTGATTATGCGCAGCAAGATTTGCAGCAGACTGCGTTTATGTTTTCCAGGGATTTTGCCAATGATACCATCCAATTTAAAGCCCTTTGCACCATTTTTGGCACCCATGGTGAGGACGGATCATTTGAACGGTTCCAGCTTGAGTATGATTTAAGCGATCATGTCACCCTGACAGGTGGCGTTATCTTTTATCAGTCCGGAGACCTGATTGCCTTCAGCGAGCTCGAAGACAACGACCGAATTTTCTTTGAATATATGTACGCGTTTTAATCGCGAACCTTATAGAATAGCGGCTTCATGTCCTTTAGAAAGCGTTCTTCCAGTTGTTCATCATTTGTACGCACAAATTTGTTCAGGTTGACACTGCGCATTCTGGCCGACCAGATTCGCGC
>JAUVLX010000084.1 GCA_030600525.1 Desulfobulbus sp.
GGTTAGGCACCTGCTGATGCCGGGTAAGGAAAAGGAAACTGCAGACATACTTGCCTTTATCGCCAATCACATATCCCGTGACACCTATGTCAATATAATGGACCAGTATCACCCCTGCGGTAGCACGGCCCACTTTCCTGAGCTACAGCACGCAATAACCACAAAGCACTACCAACAGGCCTTGGCTACCGCACATGCCTTGGGACTGCACCGCCTGGATCAGCATGATCTTTCAGGCCTGCTCAGAAATCTGATATTTCAGCAAAAATAAGTAGTTCTGCACCAACCTTGTATTGACAGCTGTCCCCCCATCTCGTATCATAATCCCTCCTAATTACTACTTTATATTTTTATTAATTATAGATTCTAAAAATGCTCCCTCAATATTTCGCTGGGGCGGCGGCAGCCAGGAACATGGTTCACTGGCATCCGACGGCTCCCTGGTAACACCCACGCAGCAGTCAAACGCCATTTGGACCATCTCTCCGGTCCATGGCGTCTTTCAAGCCTGGACCGAAACGGTTCAGGCTTTTTTTTATGTTTTTATGAGCCTGAGCCGAAGGATGCCTAAATAGCAGGATATCATCTACAATCGCCTGGAAGGAGAATACACAATGAGTGAAGAACGAAAATTCAAATTTGCTGATCGCATGGATCACCTGCCACCCTATCTCTTTGGCATGATAAACAAAATAAAGATGGAAAAACGATGGAAGGGGGAAGACGTCATCGATCTTGGCATGGGTAATCCAGTAGACCCCGCTCCCCAGCAAGTGACGGAAAAACTCTGTAATGTGGCCATGGACCCTAAGACCCATCGCTATCCAGCAGCTGGTGGGATGAAGAATCTCAAACGTGAAATAGCTTTGTATTACAAGCGAAATTATGATGTGGATCTCAATGGCGTTGATGATGTCATATGTACCATAGGCTCCAAAGAAGGTATCTCCCATCTCTGTCTTGCCCTGCTGGGACCTGGTGACACAGTACTAGTGCCAGCACCAGCCTTTCCCATCCATGTTTATGCCGCTGTCATTGCCGGTGCCAATGTACTCAGGATATCCTTAAACTCTGAAGAAGAGTCTCTGCAACAAATCAGCACTATGTGTAAATCACTCTATCCCGGCCCCAAACTGGTGATGCTGAACTATCCGCATAACCCAACAGGCATCCTTGCCACCAAGGAATTTTTCGAAGAAATCGTTGCCCTTGCCAAAAAATACAATTTCATGGTTATCAACGATTTTGCCTACTCACGGATAACCTATGATGGCTACGTGGCACCAAGTTTTCTCGAGACACCAGGAGCTCTGGATGTTGGGGTGGAATTCGGCTCCTTTTCCAAATCCTACAACATGGCCGGTTGGCGGTTGGGATATTGCGTAGGTAACAAGGAGATGATAGACGGATTGTCGAAAATAAAAGGTTATTATGACTATGGTATTTTTTCTGCTATCCAGATAGCTGGTATCGTGGCCATGCGTGACTGTGATGATACCATCAGTGAACAGGTTGCTCTTTATCAAAGCCGCAGGGATGTTATGTGTGAAGGTCTTACGCGGATGGGCTGGGATTTGGATATTCCCAAGGCAGGTATGTTTCTCTGGGTAAAAATCCCGGAACCTTACGCGCAACTGGGCTCTATCCGCTTTGCTGTTGAAATGATGAACAGGGCCAATGTTGCAGTCGCCCCAGGAGCCGGATTTGGTGAAGAAGGGGATGGTTACCTCCGACTTGCACTGGTTGAAAATGAAAATCGTATCAGACAGGCACTCAAACAAATGCGGCGGGCATTGACTGAAATTGACAAAGAAGTAGAAGCCGGTACTTTTCAGCTAGAGCAGGACTGAGTAGTACTCTCCAGTTTCACGGTTACCTAAGGATTGAACCGGCTATGTGGAAGAACCAAGCTCTTTTCTTTAATGATGCTACCAGAAAATGGCTGCGTTTTTCCTCACCCCGGGAGGTACTCGTAGCTCACACCGTTGATGATGTTCTCCCTCTACTGGCAACCCTTGAGCAACGGGTGGAAAAGGAGGGGTATGCTGCGGCAGGATGGATCAGTTACGAAGCTTCGCCAGCCTTTGATGATGCACTGGTTGTCAACATCGACACCTCAGGATTTCCGCTCCTCTGGTTCGGCATTTATGATGAACCTATACATGAACAGCAACCAAAGGAGCGAAGCCTCCCAATTCTATCCTGGGAACCGACAGTCAGCGACGATGAATATAAGCGCGCCATTGCACAAATTAAACAGCTGATAGCCAATGGCGACACCTATCAGGTAAATTATACCTTTCGCCAACACGCCAAACTCGCTGCAGCGAATGCACAGGGCCTGCTGTCCATGCTTAACCAGCAACCGCCCTACTTTGGTGGTTGTATTTCCACGCCGGAGTGGTTGATCACGAGCGGCTCACCTGAACTTTTTTTCAGCCTGGACAGACAGTATATTGTCTCCCGCCCGATGAAGGGCACGGCTCCGCGGGGGATTAACTGTGAAGCAGATGCACAGTTGGCGCAGCAGCTATATACTTCAATAAAAAACCGGGCGGAAAATGTCATGATCGCTGACATGGTGCGAAATGATCTCAGCCGTATAGCTGGTAAAGGCTCGGTAAGAGTTCCTGAAATGTTTGCCATTGAAAAATATCCGACCCTCTTTCAGATGACCACCACAGTAGAGGCAGAAACCAGAGCATCTCTTGCGGGTATCCTGAAGGGATTATTTCCCCCGGCATCCATTACCGGTGCCCCCAAGGCCCATACCATGGAAATCATCGCCCAACTGGAGACTACTCCCAGGCGCATCTATACGGGAACCATGGGTTTTCTACTTCCTGGAAGGCGGGCGCAGTTCAATGTCGCTATCCGAACCCTACTCTACGATCGACAACTGCAACAGCTGGAATATGGGGTCGGTAGCGGAATAGTATGGGACTCTGATCCAGAGGAAGAGTTACAGGAGTGCAGGACCAAAACCAGGATATGTGATCCTCAACCTGCATCCTTTGAGCTATTGGAAACCATGTATTGGAGCAAAGAACAAAAATATACCCTGCTTGAAGAACATTGCAGCCGTCTTACCGCATCAGCGCGGTATTTTTGCTACCCTTTTAACAAACAAGATTTTGTACAAGGATTAACAGATTTGGCTGCAGCATTCACAGACAGCCACTACAAGATCCGAATCACCCTGCACAAAGAAGGTAACTTGCAGTTCGACTACCAACCTCTCCCGCCTCCCAAAAAAGATTACACTGTTACAGTTGCCTTGGCCCAGGAACCCGTCGACAGCACTGACCGCTTCCTTTACCACAAAACCACGAATAGAACGGTCTATGAACAGGCTCGGGCAGCATGTCCGAAAGCTGACGATGTTCTGCTGTACAACCAGCATGAAGAGCTTACGGAGTCAACCATAGCCAATATCATCATGGAAATTGACGGTACCCTCTATACCCCTCCTATGAGTTGCGGCCTCCTTCCCGGCACCGCCCGCGCCCGGCTATTGGCAACTGGGCAAATCAATGAAAAAGTATTGCCCGTTTCACTGCTTAAAAAAGGATATCCGCTGTACCTGGTCAATTCTGTTCGTGGCAGATATCAGGCCACCATGATACAATAAACCCACTGCCCGGAACCTCCTCCTGCACCATTTCACTGCAGGGAGCTTAGCAATATCACCCAAAGAAAGGAGTTAACCCTATGAATGGCGTATTTCTAGACAGCGAAAGCCTGGCTGACCTTGACTTCACCTCGTTACAAGCGCTTTTTGATAATTTAGAGGTATACGAGCAGACAGCACCACAACAGACAAAAGAACGTATCCGTAATGCCGAAGTGGTGATTGTCAATAAGGTGAAGCTGTCTCGCAATATTATAGAGGCCGCACCTCATCTTAAACTCATCTGTCTGGTTGCGACCGGTACAGACAATGTGGACTGTCTGGCGGCAAGAGAACACAACATTACGGTCTGCAACTGCCAGGCATATGGTATAGACTCCGTTGTCCAGCATGTTTTCGCCATGATCCTCGCCCTGCACACCAACCTCATACCCTATACCCAGGCCGTGAACAAAGGCAAATGGCAGCAGGCCAGTCAATTCTGTCTCCTTGATTATCCCATCGTCGAACTCAAAGGCAGAACCTTGGGGATCATGGGATACGGTACTCTGGGCAAGGGGGTTGCCCGAATTGCGGAAGCATTCGGTATGAACATCCTGCTTGGTCAACGCCCAGGTACCAGCCAGGAGGGAAGAATTCCACTCTCGGAACTACTTCCCCAGGTGGACGTGCTGACACTCCACTGTCCACTTACCGACCAGACCCGCAACCTGATCGGTAAAGATGCCCTCCAACTAATGAAACCAACCAGCTTTCTTATCAATGCTGCCCGTGGAGGCATTGTCGAGGAGACAGCCCTCGCTGAAGCCCTGCTGGCAGGTACCATAGCTGGTGCAGCAACAGACGTCCTTACCAAAGAACCCCCGGACTCTACCAACCCGCTTTTAGCTACCGACATTCCCAACCTAATTATCACTCCTCACTGTGCCTGGGGAAGTTACCAGGCCAGAGGACGGATCGTCTCCCAGACCGTGGAAAATATAAATGCGTTTTTTGCAGGCAACCCTGCAAGAATAGTTAACTAACTCGGCCAAAAGAGAGACAAAAAAACCGGTATTACAACAATATGAAATCAACATGTCCCACTAAAACTTTTACAAACCTGCAGGAATTGGCACTCTATCTCCGCCAGTTTGCACGGAAAAGGGACTGGGAGCAATACCACTCTCCTAAAAATCTTGCCGCTGCACTTAGTGTTGAAGCGGCTGAACTGCTTGAGCACTTTCAATGGAAAACCGAAAAACAGAGTGGTAACCTCACCGCGGTGGAACAGCAGGAAGTTGCTTATGAGATGGCAGATGTCCTCATGTATCTCACCAGAATGGCTGACTGCCTGGGGATTGACCTGCTTGAGGCTACTGCCAGAAAAGTTGAACTTAATCAAATCAAATATCCTGCTCCGGACAACGAAAACTGATGGTGACTCCGGAAAAAATACTCAAACTTTTCCTACCGAACCAGCAACAGGCAAAACTTCAGCCGCTTGGTCAGGGCAAGATCAATGATACCTGGCTGGTCACTTTCAACTCAGGAGAGCGGCTGGTCCTCCAACGTTTACCAGCTGCTGTGTTTCCAGATCCCCAATGCGTCATGCACAACATACGACTCGTTACCAGCCACCTCCACGCATGGTCGCAGCAGACAGAGCTTCAC
Organism: Desulfobulbus sp.; assembly: GCA_030600525.1. Taxonomy (GTDB): domain Bacteria; phylum Desulfobacterota; class Desulfobulbia; order Desulfobulbales; family Desulfobulbaceae; genus Desulfogranum. The sequence continues at coordinate 5,285 of JAUVLX010000084.1, forward strand.
GTGCCCTTTCTTTCACTTTACACCAATCCCGACGGCAAGGATCTCTTTATTGATCCCTGCAATAATGGATGGCGCCTGCTTACTTATATCGATTGCTCACGTACGGTCGAGGAACTGGATTCTCCGCAACAGGCCTATGAAATTGGCCGTATGCTTGGTTTATTTCACACCGTCCTGGCCGATGTGGATCATGGCCAGCTGCGGGACCCGTTGCCGGGGTTTCATGACACTCTTGCCTACATTAAAAAATATGACCAGCTCAGCGATCAATCTGCTACGACTCACCTAAAAGAAGCTGCCTGCATTCAATTTATTAAAGAAATGCGAAGTAGAGCCGTAACCTTTACGGCAAGGGTAGAGACCCTCACCCACCTGGTGATTCACGGTGATCCAAAGGCATCCAACTTTCTCTTTGCCGAAAACAAAGACACCGTCATCAGTATTATTGACCTGGACACGGTTCAGGCTGGCCTTCTCCTCCACGATCTGGGCGATTGTCTGCGTTCCTGCTGCAACAGACAGGGAGAGGAGCATGATAATCCAGAGGGAACACTTTTCTCGGCTGAGTTTTTTGCAGCTATCCTTGAAGGGTATAGTTCTATAGCTGCATCACTGCTCAGTGATACAGACCTCCAACTCCTTCCAGATGCAGCTGGCCTAATCAGTTTTGAACTTGGTATTCGCTTCTTTACCGACCACCTCAGTGGGGACACATATTTCAAAACATCGAGAAAGGGTCAGAACCTGGACCGGGCGCTGATTCAGTTTCACTTGGCAGAATCAATTGCCAGGCAGCAGGTACTGTTGCATACAATTACTGCTGATATTTTCAGAACCAGCCCAATGAGGTAACTTTGAATGCACTTAGGGGGGAAAGCTTTATTAAGAGTGGTAATGGAGATCTTTCTTGTATCCTTCCTGCCATAGACAATGACAGGAAGGGGAAGGATGTTACTTGCACATATCTTTAGTGGAATGGCAGCAGGTACCTTTTAATCCCCGCACATCACTTTGGTGTTTTGCAATGGAAACAATGGTCTTCAAACGTCTTTCCACTTTTCCAGACACATCTTTCTTAAGCATTTTTTCTGCTTCTTCACAAATTGCCTTAAAAGCCTTGTCTATTTTATCGCTAGGTAACATGTATTATCCTCTTCATATTTGTAATTGCAACAGATATGGACCAAAAACTCCATAATAATTTGATCTTCTTATGAAAATAGGTGCCTATCAAAAAAAATCAAGGTGCCTCCCTCTATTTTAGAAGACACCTTGAACTAAATAAGATATTGCTACCTCCATAAAATGAGGCCTGTTTTCAGCTGCTACTTAAGCAGAAGCCCTCGTTCTTTGGCAGCATCAGCAATATGATCGACAAAAAGTTGAGCAAACTTATCATTGGAACCAAGTCCCTCCATGACAGGCTCAACCTCATAGCCTTCACCTTTCAGGATGGATTTCCATGAATCCTCTTCCGGACCAGCCATATCATTGGTCGCGTGGTCACCAGCAACAATCATGAACGGCTTGAGGATCACCTTCTTGGTTTTACTGTACTTCAAGTGGCTTTTAAAATCGTCAAGACTTGGATGTCCCTCAACCACACCCACAAATGTGCTGACATCTGGATAGGCCTTACGCATTTTCTGCTGTACTTCACTATATATCCCGGTAGACCAATGCTCATTTCCATGGCCCATGTAGACCAGCATTGCCCCTTCTTTCTTTGCCATTTCCGCATCACCAGCAAGGGTCGCAATTGCAGCGTCAACATCAGCATGGTATTCATAACGATCCCCAGGCATACCAAGAGCAGGACGTCCCAGGACAATGTTATCAAATGGACGCCACTTATCCTTCAGGGTACGAATGGAAGCAATACCATCAATATATTGGGCCAAATCATGGGACTGCTCCATGAAAAACATATGGGTGGGCTGGACAATGATATTTCTATACCCATCTTCCCTTAGATCACCAATGGTAGCGATGATATTCTTTACATACAGTATCTCTTTAGGAATGCCCTGATCAATCCATTTTTGGGCCTCAGCCTGCCGCTCCTTCCATACGGAACGAATGATATTGGAGGTAAAGGTAATACGTACCTCTGTACCTGGATAAGCAGCCTTGATCTTGTTCATAATATTAGTAATGGATTTTACCGCACTTGGAACAGTGGTGCCAAAACTGGCAACAACGATCGCGTTCTTACTTTCCTTAGGCTGGCTCACCCCACCTGAGGCAAATGCTGCTGTGATACACAGTGACAATGCGAAAACGGCTGTTGTCACTACAATTTGCATGTACTTTTTCATCGATAATGCTCCTTTTTGTGCAATCTATTTCAAAAAAAAATCCCCGAATCATTGTATAAATGATTCGGGGATGCCCTTGTAAATCCACGTATCTCTGTCAGTTCCCTTGTCCATGGAAAACGATTTTTTTTCAGGCAGGTCTTCTGACTTTCGAATCTATCTACTCACTGCGCCTTCCCAATATACATATCAGTGGCATTATGCAGCTTTCGTCCTCGATTACAGCGGTGGGCCCGTCTCCGAATTACACGGAATTCCCTTTTCATCCAATGAAGGATCCTGAAAACAGGGACCAATCTACCGAATAGGAAACTAAAATGTCAATAAAAAACAAAATTACACCCTACAATATCGACTTTATATCTTACGAAAGTACTCCTGTTTGCACGGTTTCCCATTCATATAAATGGCTTCAAGGTAGGACAACTTCCGTGGCAATTGAGCAGGTGTACCTCGGGTAACCAGAAAATGGGCTGACTTGCCAACAGCTATACCACCTAATGTATTGTCAATTGCTAACAATTCCGCATTGTGCTGGGTCGCACATTGAATAGCTTCAGACAGGGAATAGCCTGCTTTTATGAGCAGTTTCAACTCCTCTACCATGGACTCACCATGGAGGATTCCGTTCATCCCTGAATTGGTTCCCAACGCAATTTTTATACCATTGTTTTTTGCAAGACGGACCTGTTTTGTCTGCTGGGCAAAGCTGCAATCATCCAGATTATGGGAATTGCCCTTGTCCTGGTGGTAACAGTGCTCTTTTTCCAGGGTATGCAGTGCCAGCAATAGGGGAGTCCAAAATGCAAGTTTTCCTTCCATCGGGTCAAGAACCTGCTTCCCCACTTGCCATTGTTTACCTGACAAAAGGTTCTCTGCTTCAGTTATTATTTGTACGGGGAAAGCCCTCTCTTTAGTTCCTTGTTCCAGGAGAAACCTTTCAAGCATTGATTGCTTATCGCTACAGTCTCTGACGGCAAAAACACCATGACTTAAAAAATCAGCACTATGCCGCTTAATCATTTTTTTTACAGGAGAATATCCAGCAGTGCGCTGCTGTTTCCGTTGTTTTGGATCAGTCGTTCCTGACAGGGCCATGTGTACACAACAGTCAATCAACGGTGGCACAATCGTACAGTGCGAAAGATCCGTTACTCTTCCACCTGCAGGGATGTGAGCAGTGGACCTCTTTTCAACTGCTGCCCACCGCCCTTCGATAATAGTTAAAAGTACTTTTTCCTGAATGCAACCACCCATGCCATCTATAAGCCACCCTGCGTATACATAGCGAGTCTCCATCAGTATTCTCCTATAGTGCATAGCAGCTGAGCTGAGCCATCATGTACGGCTAACTTGCCAGTCTATCGACACAGAGCGAGTCAAAAGCGTATCGCTTCACCAGCTAGGGACTATAGTTATGGTCGCCCCAAACTAACACTTCCCCGAACAGGCCACTCAGTAGGGTAAGGACAATCTATCCATTAACCGCTTTAACTAAACAAAGTAAAAAATTAAGCACTGAGCACCTTGCTGTCGGTAAAAAATCTGCTATCATATAAATGAACCAAAATACCGTGATTTTTAACCCTCAGGTTGCCTTATTCAATCACAAACAATGCTCCATAATCTTTTTATGCTCAAGAGCTTGCCCTATAAACTCATTTTCTTATTATTGGGTGCTGTATCCCTGCCCCTTATTGCGAGATTCACACTTACCGCTCTAGGGGCATATCTCACTCCCCAGGCGTACCTGCTCCCCTTTACCATAGGCGGTACCCTCGGTTTCCTGATCGGCTTTTTGCTTGACAAATACATTAAAACTCTTAAGGCACTCAAATGCACAAACAGTGCTCTTCAGCAGGAAATCAAAGAAAAAACGCTCAACGAAGCCAAATATGCTGCCCTATTTGAAAAAAATCATACTGTTACTCTCTTGATAAACCCCTCAACTGGCTCCATTGTTGATGCAAATACGACTGCCTGTGCGTTCTATGGGTATCCAGTAGAAGAAATAAAGAGAATGTATATTACTGATATCAATGTTCTCTCCCAGGAAGAGATAAGGCATGAGATGGATCGAGCTATTCAGGAAGGGAGACAACAGTATTACTTCAAACACAGGCTGCAATCAGGGGAAGTAAGAGATGTTGAGGTCTATTCAGGACCCATTGTTCTTAACGGATCATCTCTTTTATTATCGATTATTCACGATATCACCCAATTAAAGCTGCTCAGAGGAATTATCCCTATTTGCTTGCATTGTAAAAAAATCAGAGATGACCAGGGGTTCTGGAGCCAGCTTGAGTTGTACATTAAACAGCACTCAGAAGCTGATTTCAGCCACGGTTTATGTCCGGATTGTGCTCATAAACTTTACCCGGACATTTTTAACGAAAGACGTAACAATTCAGCGAATAACAAATAACCTCGCCTTACCCTCGATCTGTAACTGTTCAGCAGTGTTCCAGATGCGTATAAGCAGACTGGATAACTATAGTAATGCTCTATTTTCCTGCCTGATCGTGCGCAGAGGTAAGCGCAGACTCCGTGAGGTGCTGCTGAATAATTCACCGAAAGACAACAATTCTAATCGACCAATAATATACCCCAAAATTGCCACTACCCCAGTCGCTTCTTTCAAAACAATCAAAATGTGCAGTGCCACTGCCGGTTAACAAAATTAATTGCAATTAATGGGTTGCCCTGGTACATCCCATACCCGATTAACAAAATAACTCTCCGTTATTTTACGCTGCATATCCTTGCAGCGGGCTGCTTACCAGATACCTGGAATGCATGAGTAAGCCATCATCTTGAAATAACTAAAGATCAGTTTCGCCCTCTTAGAACACTCAATGAGAGGGACCATATTCGCACTCCATTCCCGAAACCTTCTGAATAATCAGGGTCCTCTGGAAGGATTGCAAAATTTTTCATTCAACTTATCAGGAGATAAAAATGACACAGGCTAAAAGTGGTGATAACGTTACTATCCATTACACAGGTAAACTTGAAGACGGGACAGTCTTTGACTCATCAGAAGGCAGGGAACCGCTTCCTTTTACCATAGGAGAAAGTCAGGTAATTCCGGGGTTTGAAGAAGCCGTTATGGGTATGAATTTAGGCGATTCCAAAACCGTGACCATACCATCAGAAAAAGCATACGGTCCGCGCAATGAGGAAATGGTGATGAATGTGCCTATCGACCAGGTCCCACCCGATATTACTCCTGAAATAGGTATGCAGCTGGAGCTCATGAACGATTCAAACCAGCCTATGGTAGTACGTATATCTGAAATTACAGAAGAACACGTTGCCCTTGATGCCAACCCACCGCTTGCCGGAAAAGACCTCACTTTTGATATTGACTTGGTCACCGTTAATGGCTAGTTGAGATTCATCTCAAAAAACAGCCTTCCACAAGATGGCAGGAAGACAAACATCGTTACTGTTTTCCTGCCGGTCTGCTTCACTGTCCAGTCCCCCATCTCGCATTATTAATAATCAACAAGTTCTCCTTCTCCACCGAAAAAATAGCTCTTTTCCTACCTTCTGGACTGCCTCAACGTACCTTGCTATCTGCTATCAAAAGACATATCATGTGGTAATAGTTGTAATCCAAGAACGAAAATTTCAGTCTAAGGAGTACCAAAATGGCTGGACAAATCTTTTATCGTGAACGAATGAAAGTAAAAGAAGGGACCCAAACTGCCCCGATTACCTGCATTTAAAGTATTCAGTATGACCTGTGGCAAGAGTTCCTGCTCATATTACCCACTCTCAACCGTAATTATTATGCTGATAACCGCCCCAGTTTCTTGTTTCCT
>JAUVLX010000107.1 GCA_030600525.1 Desulfobulbus sp.
ATATCTTTCAAAGAAAGATCATGTATTTTGTACCTTATAGAATTGTGTGCAAAATTAGCGGCAAAATGGCCCCAGGGAATGTATGAGTTCCCGCGAAGATACTCAAAAACTTCTCCGTCCTCACTTGCATAATCACCGACGATTTCACTTCCACCCTGCACACCAGGACGAAGAACCATCACCACTTTATACATATCAGGTAAAAATGAATTATTTGCGATAGTCTCAAATAGTTCAAAATCATCGATACAGGGGACTGTTTTGTGACCGTTAATTGCGTATTCAAGACCTTGAGGTTCGCCTTTTTTGTCAAAAACGATTTTGCAACATTTTTTGGCTAGCAAAATCAACTCATCTGGATCATCAGAGGTCTGAGCAATGCTCAGCTGCAGTGACCGAGGCAAATCCCGTAGAATTCTCGCTGCCTTTTCACCCGACACGTGCTGCCCCAGCGTTTTTATAAATGATCCACGAGGCGAAGCGGAAAGAGTTATAGACTGTGGATTTTCGCAACGTTTTTTGGCCCAACTTGAATCAATATAAGTACAACCTCGAAACGGAAACGGATTTCGAATTTCATAGATGGTTTTAGTGCTCTTAACATGCACATCACCTGTTACAAAATTAGCATTATTTGCTAACAAAGTCCCATCATTGAGTTTTCCTAAATTCAAAGCATGATCGTGTTGCCGAAGATTAACAACTTCGTATTCAGGCTGGTATATACCGACACGGAATGAGCCACCGGGAACGACTGAGGTACGTATCATATTTTACGACTATTTATTAATAAGATGAGGAAGGTGACACCGGGGTAGTTGAACACGTTTCAATGCAAAAAAACGACGGTGACGATGTTTCTACACGAAAGAACAATTATGCGGCTATCATATATATATCCACACAATAAACAACAGCAAAAAACAGCTTCTTGTTAAATAGACAAAAAAAAAGATATACACAAGAAGAGTTCGGTTGCGTTATCCCAAAATTAATCGACTTCAAACAGGCAAATCCGCTTTCAAGAAGATTGAGAACGTACTCTCAAAAGAGAGAACAGCAGCAAAATCAAGGTGTGCTTATTGTGCATATCCCCTAAACTAAGAGCTCACGATAAAGAGTGTTGCTCCACTCATGTCGCACAGTTTCAACAGCGTGATTCAAGTAAATACACCCCTTAACCCACCCCGCACAACTGGCACAGTTCGCACACAACTAAACCCAACTCTATTGTTGAGAAAAGTGAATAAATGATCCAGATTACAAGCAACTTTTTTTTACTTGACAGGGAATCGACCCCTTGTTAATGAATGATCGTTCAGTTTTTATATATTGTTTAATACTGAATATGGTCACGTTGCCAAAACCGGTTGAAACGCAGTACGTTTTTGTTTTTCGTTAACCAAAACTCAAGGTCAACAATTATGTCGTGGTTCATTCAAACTTGTCGGTCATCTCTAGGCAAAAAGTACATTATGGCCCTAACAGGATTTCTGTTAGGGGGGTTTTTGCTTGTACATACCATTGGTAACAGCACTATCTTCTGGGGAAGAGAAGCTTTCAATGCGTATGCACATCACCTGCATTCGTTAGGGGTATTTGTTCCAATTTTTGAGATCGGACTCGTCTCGATTTTCATTATCCATGTCATTACCGGTGTACTTCTCTTTCTTCAAAATCGTAGTGCTAGAGGAGGACAAAAGTACGAAGTTGAGACAAATCCAGGTGGTCGAACATGGGGTTCTCAGACCATGATTTATACTGGCGCGTCTATTCTTGTTTTTATCCTGATTCACCTGGCAAACTTCCACTTTGTTGAAAAAACAGAGATTCTCACCATCTCTGATGTGGTTACCAAGGTTCTCAACAATCCAGGTTTCACCCTCCTTTATGTTATTGGCATGGCCGTATTGGCGCTGCACATCAGCCACGGATTCTGGTCACTCTTGCAAACATTTGGCATCAATACCCCCCAGTACAACAACGCCATTCGTGTTGTTACCTGGGCAGTTGCAGCGATAATGATCGCAGTATTTGTTTTGATCACTTTGCTGCTCGTTGTTTCTCAAAACCAACTGCTCGGCTAGAGCAATTAGGCGCAACGTAACTGAAAACGAATCGCTGCAGAGAAGAGGGTACTGACCGACTGCTGCGATTAATGAATAGAGAGTCGACCTTTAAAAGTCGCTACTTCACTTTCCACCCATAGCCAGAAGAAAATATTATGCAGCTTGATTCGAAAATACCTGAAGGACCGTTGGCAGAAAAATGGGATAAAGCCCGTTTTTCCAATAAACTCGTCAATCCGGCTAACAAAAGGAAATACGAAGTCATTGTTGTGGGAACAGGACTTGCCGGAGGAGCAGCAGCAGCAACCCTAGGAGAACTAGGGTACAATGTTAAATCATTTTGCATCCAAGACAGTGCCAGGAGAGCTCACTCCATCGCTGCACAGGGCGGTATTAATGCTGCCAAAAATTACCAGGGTGACGGTGACTCCATCTTCCGTCTTTTCTATGACACTATCAAAGGTGGTGACTTCCGCGCTCGTGAAGCAAACGTTTACCGCCTTGCGCAAGTAGCAAATAACATCATCGACCAGGGCGTTGCCCAGGGAATCCCTTTTGCGCGTGAATACGGCGGAACATTGGCCAACCGTTCATTTGGTGGTGCCCAGGTTTCCCGAACATTTTATGCTCGTGGCCAGACGGGACAGCAGCTTCTTATCGGCGCCTACTCAGCAATGATGCGTCAGGTTGCAGCAGGTAAAGTAACCTTGCATACGCGTCAGGAAATGATTGATCTGGTAGTCGTTGATGGCGAAGCAAAGGGTATCATCACTCGAAACCTGATTACCGGCGAAATTGAGCGCCATTCAGCACATGCTGTCGTACTGGCTACAGGCGGTTACGGAAACGTATATTTCCTCTCCACAAATGCCATGGCCTCTAACGTTACCGCAGCTTGGCGCGCTCACAAAAGAGGTGCTGGATTTGCAAACCCATGTATGGTTCAGATTCATCCCACCTGTATCCCGGTTCATGGAGATTCTCAGTCCAAACTCACCTTGATGAGTGAAAGTCTGCGAAACGATGGTCGTGTTTGGGTACCAAAAAATGCAAATGAGACCAGAAAAGCAGCCGATATTCCAGAGTCAGAACGTGATTATTACCTGGAACGTAAGTACCCAAGTTTTGGTAACCTCGTTCCTCGTGACGTGGCTTCCCGTAATGCGAAGCAAGCTTGTGATGATGGTCTTGGAGTTGGCGAAACAAAGCTTGGTGTATATCTTGATTTCTCAGAAGCAATCCAACGAGACGGTTTAGATGTCATTCTTAGAAAATATGGTAACCTTTTCCATATGTACGAAAAGATTACAGCTTCTAATCCGACAAAAGAACCAATGATGATTTACCCTGCCGTTCACTACACCATGGGTGGACTTTGGGTTGATTATGAACTGATGACCACTGTTCCCGGACTTTACGCCGCAGGTGAAGCGAACTTCTCTGATCACGGTGCCAATAGGCTTGGGGCGTCTGCTCTTATGCAGGGACTTGCTGACGGTTACTTTGTATTGCCTTACACCATTGGTAACTACCTGGCAAAGGTTGCTCCAGAACCAACTAACACCAACCATGAAGCGTTTGACGAAGCGGAAAATTCTGCTAGAGAATTGACCACTAAACTGCTCAAAAACACAGGCTCTGGCAAAAGCGGTCTGAAGACAGTTGACTATTACCACAAAAAGCTTGGCCAGGTTATGTGGGATGATTGCGGTATGGGACGAAACAAAGAAGGTCTTGAAGATGCCCTCAAAGTTATCCCTGAAATTCGTGAAGAATTCTGGGATAACGTAACTGTTCCAGGTAAAGGCAATGAATTAAATCAATCACTGGAAAGAGCTGGCCGAGTTGCCGACTTCCTCGAGTTTGGTGAATTGATGGTACGTGATGCCCTTGAGCGAGAAGAATCATGTGGTGGTCACTTCCGTGAAGAAAGTCAGACAGAAGAAAATGAGGCCAAGCGTGATGATGAGAACTTCTCTCATGTTTCCGTATGGGAACATAAGGGCGAAGGCAATAAACCCGTCATGCACAAGGAAGCACTCGCATTTGAGAACGTTACGCCTTCACAACGAAGCTACAAGTAACGAAGATCACATACAATTGTATTGGAATTGTGGGTGTACCACTGAAGCATAAATCAAAACGCAGAAGATATCTCATGTCATCGAAAACGATTAATATTATAGTAAAAATATGGCGACAGACTGGACCCCATGCAAAGGGGAACTTCGAAGATCACGCTCTCAAGGATATCAGCACTGGCAGTTCGTTTCTTGAGATGCTCGACGTTATGAACGAAGCGCTAGCTAATAAAGGAAAGGAGCCTATAGCTTTCGATCATGACTGCCGTGAAGGTATTTGCGGCATGTGCGGCGCTGTGGTCAATGGAACAGCGCATGGACCTGAAAAAGAAACCACCTTATGTCAGTTGCATATGCGAAGCTTTAAAGACGGTGATACCATTATCATCGAACCTTTCAGAGCTACTGGTTTCCCAATCGTGAAAGACCTTATTGTTGACAGATCAGCCCTTGACAGCATCATTCAGGCTGGTGGATTTATCTCCGTCAATACTGGCTCTCCACAGGATGCTAATAGTATCCTTATTCCTCAGCACATTGCGGAACAAGCCATGGATGCAGCTGCCTGTATCGGTTGTGGTGCCTGTGCTGCTGCATGTCCGAATGCTGCACCTATGTTGTTTATTGGTGCAAAAATATCCCAATTAGCTCTGCTCCCTCAAGGACAACAGGAAGCAAGAACAAGAGCTGTTAGTATGGTTGGATGCATGGACGAAAATGGTTTTGGTAACTGCGGTAACGAACGTGTCTGTGAAAACGTTTGCCCTAAAGGCATATCAATCAGACATATTGCTCGCATGAACAGGGAATACCTGAAAGGTGCCTTTGCTCAGAGCGATTAACAGCAGTTTATCATAATTCGGCTATTCCCAAGGCCTGTTTACCTTCCTGGTAAACAGGCCTTTTTTATTTCCACATCTTTACAGATAGCCCCACTCTTTTTTTACTTACGGGGCCAACCCTTATCGACCTTGTCATTCACTCCCCCCCTTGTTATGCTATGAGTTAACATTCAAAAAATCGTTTTCTCTTCATTCTTTTAGCAAGTCTCTATAATGGAATTATTGTCCAATACATTAAAAAAGGCACTTGAGATCACATCTGGCTGTACAGAACCTGCAGCTATTGCCTATTGCGCAAGTTTTGCGGGCAAACATCTCGATGAACAGCCAACCCAATTTGTTCTCAAAATTGACCAACGAACCTATAAAAACGCCTTTGCAGCAGGGATCCCTCACGCTGGGTCACGAAAAGGATCGGAATGGGCACTGGTGTTAGGTTTTGTGACCGCCGATCCCGATAAGCGGCTCTCGCTTTTCACGCTTCTCAATCCAGAATTGATCAATCAAGCAGACAATCTTTACGCGGAAGAATTGATAAAAGTTGAACTGGTAGATACTGAAGGGCTCCTGATTGACCTCCTTGTGAGCGGCAAGAACAATAAAGTCCATGCCATCCTCCAGGGTGGTCATACCCGCATCCGTCATCTCAGCAGAAATGACGTTGATATTGAAGGCGAAAACCATTCGCTTCAAAACAGTTCCAGCAGCTCTTTTTCTTTTGAAAAATCTTTTTTCAATTCAAAAAACTGGCCTGAATTAATAGAGTCAGTATATGCGGACGTGGAACTTCAACAGACTGTTCGTCAGGGTATTGCCTACAACATGGCTGCGGCTCAGCATGGGCAACAATATATACCCTCAGAGGGAAGTGATGGTGAACACCTTGTTATGGGTGCTATCTTTGCCCGAATGAACGGGGACCCTCTTCCGGTCATGAGTTGTGCAGGGTCTGGCAACAAAGGACTTACGTCTTTTATCCCTGTAGTATCTTATTCAAGACAAAATAATCGCGAAGAGGAAACCGAGATTAAGGCAGTCCTTGTATCCATACTATTGACCACCCTGATTACTTCACGTTTTGGTGAGGTTTCCTCTGTCTGCGGTGCTCAATATGCTGCAGGAGCAGGCATCATTGGTGGCATTCTTTATCTGCGTGACGAACTGCAGCTCTTTGACGGTGCATACAATAATTTTGTGTCCTCCATCAGCGGTGGCTTCTGCGACGGTGCCAAAGGAAGTTGTTCTATGCGTGGAAGCACTGCAGTATCAGTAGCCCTGGCTGCTATCAAACATGCCGAGGGTGGATTTATCGTTTCTTCAAGAGACGGTTTTTTAGGTCAGTCTTTTTTGGAAACTCTTGATAACCTGGTAAAATACAATCCGCTTATTGCCAAATTCGAGCTTGAAACCATAAAAATATTAAAAGAAAAATAACTAATTCCTCTACTCAAATCTTTCCTTTTTATACGTGAAACTCTGTAATCATTTCCGCAAAATGCTGCGAATCCGGCCCTTTTATAGTGTTCTATTTTATTGTATATTCTTTTTTTTTCCTCATTCATATGCAGCAACGTCCCAAATAGTCGAGAGGGACATGCCACCTGCTCCCCCTAAAGCTTTTTTTCCAGTAACCACTCTTTCCAGTCCAATCGTTGATGACATTGTTCACCAATTGTACCAGGAAAACGACTTTGCCCCTTTCTGGATACAGAAAAATGGTAATAGAACCAAAGCCACAATTATTGTACAGATACTAGCTGATAGCTGGTTTGAAGGGCTCCATCCGGAAGATTATCTACTGCCATCCATCCATGCTCGATGGTACAGCAATACTCAACAAGACTTGGCCCTGCTCGATCTCCTCCTTACCAAAGGTCTCGCCAGGTACACCGCTGATATTCAGGGGGGAAGAATCAACCCCTGTATGCTGAACCCGCGACTGTTTGCCGCAGCCCGCACTAAAGAGGTAAATATTCACCAACTTCTCCAACAGGCTGTAGCAGCACCTGACATCGCAGGATTCATGGAAAACCTACTTCCTGATCACAGCGAATACAGACTTTTGAAGGGAGCCCTTTCCCGTTACCGGAAAATAGCAACGTCCTATACGATGTCGCCCATCCCCTACGGTCCTGTACTTAAACCAGGGATGCAGGACCCCAGGTTACCCAGCATTATTAAACGACTGCAGGCCAGTGGTGATTTATCTAACTCCATTCCCCCTACAATTGAATACACCGAAGATACCGCTAACGGTATTATCTCCTTTCAAAGACGTTTTAACCTAACCACCGACGGTGTTATAGGAGATAAAACTCTGGCAGCGTTAAACACTTCTGCAGATTACCTTATTAAGCGTATACTCATCAATCTAGAACGCTGGCGTTGGCTCCCCAAAAAAGTGCAAGGAACACAAATTTCTGTCAACATCGCAAATTTTCAGCTTACAGCGTTCAACAATGATACTCCGCCTCTCCAAATGCCCGTTATAGTTGGTAAGGTATACAACAAGACACCGGTGTTCAGTGACTTGATGCGCTATATTGTCTTTAATCCCTACTGGAACATTCCTTTAAGCATTGCAGCCGATGAAATCGTTCCCAGCCAAATCGAAAACCCCGGCTACCTTACAACCAATAATATCAAGATATTTAAAGGATGGGATGCATCCAGCCCTGCCGTTGACCCTCATACTATTGACTGGGTTACCCTTGGTAATAAAATAAGAAATTACAGGCTGCGTCAAGAACCTGGGAAAGGTAATTCCCTTGGCAGGCTCAAGTTTATTTTCCCGAATAAATATAATATATATTTACACGATACCCCTACCCAAAATCTTTTTAACCGTCACCAGAGGGCTTTCAGTCATGGATGCATACGTGTCAGTGACCCGGAAGAACTTGCCCTCTATCTTCTTCAAGGTAATCAAAAGCCATGGAATGCTGAGGCTATTAGGCAACAGATAATGACAGGCAAAAGGAAAGTTGTTGTCCTTGATTACCCAATTCCGGTGCATATTCTTTACCGAACCGTTTATGTTGATCCGGAAACAGAAGCTGTTCATTTTTATCCAGATATTTACGGGAGGGACGGCGAACTTCTAAGTAGTTTTTTCACCGAAACTAATGAGAATATTTGCCTCTATCCTCCTTACTAAAAAGAAAAGTTACCAACCCAAGATACGACCTAACTTTAAATTTGTCGCAACGCTGAGAGATTGGCTGGCGACCATCATCGGACATTTCAGAGAAATGTGCCTCCTATGGCCTGCGAGACAAGCTGTTTATTTGTATCGGGGAAGGAATGGCGGGAGGAACTGGAAGATGCAGTTGATCTGCTGTTTTCGATACAAAAGGGTCAATTTACAGAAAACCCACACAGTCTTAGTTGAGCTTTCATGGCTAACAAAAAATAAAACAACACTCATCACTACCTATTAAAGATGGCCTAACACCCCATCTTTATAACTATTGCACCACCAAAACGGACCTCTTTGCAGCAATTGCCTGTTATGAAACCCAGTTTGCTTTTGCTCAATAATAAGTTACCTTGATAAACACCCTCACAGCTCTCCCGCTTACCTCTTTTTCAGTCTCCGACCGGAGACAAAAGTATCATCAACCGCAGGAATCGGCGTCATTAGGGTCATAGGTCCAGGCACCGTTACGATAGAGATAATCGTTGATCAATAACAATTCCTCTTCGGAGAGAACGTCCCACGACCCATTTCGAGCGCATTTTTTGCGCCGTTTAAAAAAGATACGGTTCCAGGCAGCAGAAGTGTATGACTCAGTGTGAAGAAAAGGGGCCCCACTCTCATTCTCTCTTGAGTGACAACTTTTGCACACCTCTCTGAATTTTCTACCGCCTGTTCCCCAAGGTTCGCTTTCCCAGTCTAATGGTGTTCTGGCTATCAGCCTGCACATCTGCGTTCGTTGATCAAGACGTTCTGTAGGGCGGGCATGCGCATCTGCTGAAAAACAGAACAAAGAAATAATTGCCAGCACACAGACAATAATCATGCTTTTCATATCACCCTCTTCAATGCGTTTTTAGCAAAATTGACCGGATAGGCTATCAAATGGTCCCGTAAAAAACAGTAGTGCTGCTCCTAGTATAATTGTTTCGAGGACCTTGATGGATATATCAAGATAATTCAGGGATAAAAGGGAACCTTTCATGCCTGGTCAACAAGCCGGGCAGGAAAAAGATCAATCGTTATTAGGCACCAGGTAAACCGGAATATTACTATACCGGGTAACCCGGCGTGCGCATGTCCCCATCATGGTATTCCCGAAAAAGGAATGTGCACTTTTCCCAATGACGATAACATCAACATTGTTTTCTTCAGCTATTCGGAGCAGCTCCCTGCTTGGGGTCCCCATGGAAACATGGACCTCTGTATCAGGGACTCTTTCCGCACTCTCACCTGCAAACTCTTCTTCGGCAAAAAGTTGCACCTGTTTTTTCATCCTTTCCAGGACATCATGCATCCCACCATCTTTGAGTACTTTTTCGGCTGTTTCAGCCGGAAGATAGGTCTCAACAATGGCGCTGCCAGCTGCCCCCAGGGGCTCAACGACATGAACCATCAACAACAGGGCATTATATCGCCGGGCAAGACTGACTGCACGACGGAATACCGGCCTGGTATGCTCCCCGAGATCAGTTGCATAAAGAACTTTATTTATTGGTGGAATCATGTTGGCCTCCGTGATTTTTCGTTTGACCTTACTCTAAAAAAAAACACCCCTGAGAAACTCAGAGGTGTTTTCAACACTGATTATTTAATTGTACCCATGCATCTTATCCAGAAACTCTGGTAAGAAAAGTGATACCTGCGGAATATAGGTAATGATCATAAGGAACACGAGCAGCAACATCAACCATGGGAGACAGGCACGAATAACCCAACCGATACTGTTGCCTGTTATCCCAGCAGTCACAAATAGATTTAGCCCAACGGGAGGAGTCAACATCCCGATCTCCATATTAACCACCATGATAATTCCAAGGTGAATGGGATCAATGCCAATCTTAACTGCGATGGGAAACAGAATAGGAGCCATGATAAGCAGAATGGCTGATGGCTCCATAAAATTACCCGCCATGAGCAGCAGG
>JAUVLX010000271.1 GCA_030600525.1 Desulfobulbus sp.
GAAAACCTTGGTTCCACCGTGCGTACTGCAGGGCCTTTGGATAAAAAGACTACAGAACTGATCCAACTAGGGGTTGCGGCAGCGGCTCAATCAACGGGAGCAGTACACTCCCACGCCCGCCGTGCTCTTGCAGCAGGCGCATCTGTTGAAGAAGTACAGCATGCCCTGCTTGTGCTTATCTCCACCATAGGCTTCCCTAAAGTGGCAGCAGCCCTGGCCTGGATTCAGGATACTATTACGATTGCTGACAAGTAATTCATTTTTTGCACATTGTTTTACAAGAGCCTTGCTCATCCCATTTTTGTGACCATCGCTTACCAGCTATTGCCCGGTATGTTTACCGGTTCCTTCATCCGCTCAAGCTGATCTTCAAGATCAGCTATTTCCTGCTGCCAGTACGCAGGGGAACCAAAATCAGGTAGGACCACGGAATGACCGTCTTCTTTAACCTGATAGGCACACCAGGCCGTATAGTGGACAAAACGCATGGCACGGAGAGGCTCCATCAAGGCAAGGCTTCTGTTATCAAAGCTGCGGAAGGTTTCATATCCTTCAAGAAAAAGATCGATCTCAACAAAAGCCGAGTCCAAGGTTCCGGGGAGCAGCATCCAGAAATCCTGCACCGGCGGCCCGGTGGCAATATCATCTAAGTCAATCAGGTAAAAAGATTCACCTGGGCGATAAATAAGGTTGCCTGAATGGCAGTCACCATGGATGCGAATCATGTCTGTATCTTCAAACAAAGGGACAGCTTGCTGGATAAACCTTCGTACAACTGCCTCATAAGCAGCTCTGAATTCCTCGGTCAGGAGACCGCTGTCGAGGATGTAGCGGAGATGGGTCAATGTACTTTGATCCGGCCTGATGGTCGGTCGATGGGCAAATGATTCGGCTGCACCAACCATATGGGTCCGTCCTAACAACCGTCCGAGTTCAATCCACTGCTCATCATTGAGTTCGTCAACATAGCGCCCGCCTTTTTTGGGAAAAAGGGTAAAATAAATCCCCTCATAGCAACCAAGCGTGTCACCATTTTGCAGCGGAAGAGGTGCAATGACAGGGATCTCAGCCTTTGCCAGTTGGTGAACAAATTGATGTTCCTCCAATAAAGCATCTTTGCTCCAGCGCCCAGGCCGGAAAAACTTAATGATAATCCCATTACCATCTTCATCTTCCAGCTCATACACCCGGTTTATATAACTGTTCAACGGACGGCACAAATTGGAAAGATATATACCAAGCGCTTTTTCGGCTAGGTTAAGAATGGTGTCAGGGGTAAGCGCGGAAAAAACACCGCTATTAGAAGTTTCTTTCATATTCATTTACAGGTATCACCTTTTAGATACTAATTATGCCATCCTATGCTCCTGACCCAATTGATATTTCTTGGCTGGAAGGACACAAGTATGCTATTATTAAATCGTAATTATTATTATCTGCTTTTTGATCCTACTTTGTTCCATCTCAAGATTATTTTTCCATTTCCCTTGAGAGATGGCAGCAGAACAATCGAAACAAGGACTGCAGTTATTTTTTGACACCCACTCATAGAGCAAAAGGATGCGCACCTGCCACAATCGCATACAATCAGCTTTTCCTGTTCTACCTTATCTCTTACAGCTCTTATGGCTGATTTCCTTTTTCTTTGTCTACGCTATCTCCCAGAGTTCTTCTATTTTCTTACGTCATTCTGCCTTGTTTAGCTATCACAATACACAAATCTGGTATGTATAAGCATGCCAGAATAAACTCTTCGCGCCATACTCAGTTATGTTATTTGATTACCAAGGAGATAAAACATGAAGAAATGGGAATGCACAATTTGCGGGTACATCCACGAAGCTGAAAATCCACCGGATGAATGTCCGGTATGCGGAGCAGACAGCAGTATGTTTGTTGAAGTAACAGAACAAGAAGGATCAGAAAAGACCGACCAGGTGGCAGCAGAAAAAGAGCAGACTCAAGAGACAACAGCTCCTGAAACACTTCTAGAAAAGGCAACTGCGCTTATTCTCCAATTTCACCTCCATCCGATTACGGTCCACACCCCCAATGGAATAATCCCCTTCGCGTTCATCCTGCTCATTCTGACTCCTGTTTTTGGCATCATTACCTTTGAGACAGCGGCCTTTTACAGCCTCGTTTTCGTGCTCCTCAACATGCCGGTGGTACTGTTCACCGGATACATCACCTGGCAAAACAAATACAAAGGGCCACTGACCTCGCTCTTCAAGCTTAAGATTGGTGCTTCCATCGCGGCCACATCTTTGCTTACCCTGCTCGTTATCTGGCGACTGGTTCAGCCAGAAGTCATGTCCACACCTTCTTCCGGAAGAATCATCTTTATCCTGCTGGCCCTTTTGCTTTTGGCAGCAGTGGGTATAGCCGGTCATATGGGCGGCAAACTTGTTTTCGGTACAAACAAAAACGACTAACAGGTACTAATAACCAATACTAAATGATTTTTATTCCCAAAACTCTTGCAAACTTTTTAGCGATACGTTATTCATCCTCGTAATTTGATTGATACGCACATACCAACTTATGAATATTCATATCCACAATTTTAAAGGAGCAAACAATGGCTACAACAAATGAAAATCTGAAAGAAGCTTTTGCCGGTGAAAGTCAGGCCAATCAGAAATATCGGGCTTTCGCCAAAAAAGCAGAAAAAGAAGGCTTCGTTAACATTGCAAAACTGTTCCGCACTACTGCAGAAGCAGAGCGGATTCATGCAGAGGGGCACTTAAAGGCGCTGGAAGGAATCGCTTCTACAGCTGAAAACCTGCAAGAAGCCATTGACGGAGAAACCTTTGAGTTCACCGAAATGTATCCTCCGATGGTTGACCAGGCAGTCTCAGACGGCCACAAGGCCAAGACCATGTTTAAATTTGCAGTGGATGCAGAAAAAGTACATGCCCAAATTTACGCTAAGGCCCTTGAAGCTGTAAAAAATGGGGTTGACATGGATGTCACTGACTTTTACCTTTGCGCTGTGTGCGGCTACATCGAACTTGGTGCAGCCCCTGAGAAATGCCCGGTTTGCGGTGCAAAACAGCAAGTCTTTGCTCAGGTGTAGTACAACAATGTTCTCCTCCCTGTGCCGATAACTTGTCTTTAGACAACAGTTGTCGGCACAGTCCCTAGAGCCCCCTCATGTACCAATCCACAGTAACCGCACGCTTTAATCCTCCTTTTTTTCCTTTCCCCTCTCTTTCCTTGCCGAGGAACCATTCAGGGATTACCTTTGTAAGGTACAAAATAACCTATAACTATTGGGAGAAGAGAAGCATGTTGAAAAAATT
Source organism: Desulfobulbus sp. (assembly GCA_030600525.1). Lineage (GTDB taxonomy): Bacteria > Desulfobacterota > Desulfobulbia > Desulfobulbales > Desulfobulbaceae > Desulfogranum. The sequence continues at coordinate 3,306 of JAUVLX010000271.1, forward strand.
ATTGATGCTCACCATCATGGTATTAATGCCTTTAGCAACAGTTTGGGCTACGTCCGGGGTTCCCAAAATGGAGGCAAAAGAACTGCAGGCAATGCTTGGTTCACCCGACGTGATTGTTCTTGATGCCCGCGCTAGTGGTGGCTGGAAAAACAGTACCGAAAAGATTCAGGGAGCCATCCGTGCAGCATCTGATGACTATCAACAATGGAAAGAACAATACCCCAAAAAGGCGACCATTGTCCTCTACTGCAGCTGACCTAGTGAAGCGACAAGTGCCAGGTTGGCACAAAAGATGCTCGACAATAACTATTCTAAGGTCTTTGCTCTGAAAGGTGGTTGGAATACGTGGAAGGAAAATGGATTCCCAGTTGAAGCGAAGTAACTTCGTTTTAATCGACATTGCAGGCACAGCACGTTGCCACTGACATCACCTTGGTCTGTGACTGCTGTGTCTGCTTGATGGATCAGCACCCCTGGTAAGTTGACAAGAGCTGTACTTTACACCTTTTTTCTCTCAATCAGACATGGGACCGATTTCTGTCTGCAACCTTTCTTTTGGATCAGCCCCCTTTAGTTCACCGCTGCAACTACTACACGTGCCTCCTCCACCGGAGTGACACGTTCCACTCAGCCCATTCTGCGCTTGAGCTTTTTTTTGCTGACAAAACATAACCAGCCATGCAAATCCCACAAAACTGATAAAGGTGATGCTGAAAATCAGTAAGAATTCACCCATGGGATCTAACCACCAAAGTCATCAAAATGGATATTACCCGGCTCTACCCCAAGGTTATCGAGCATCTCCACTACGGCGGAAATCATCATAGGCGGACCGCATAGATAATACTGCACGTCTTCAGGAGCTGGATGTGCCCCAAGGTAGGAGTCATACAATACCTGATGAATGAACCCAACCTTTCCGGTCCACTCATCTTCCGGTTGTGGTTCGGATAAGGCTACATGAAAATCGAAATTGGGGTGTTCATCTGCAAGCTGCTCAAACTCATCATCATAAAAAACTTCCTGGGAACTACGCCCCCCATACCAGTAAGCAACCTTTCGATTGGTTTTTCTTCCTTTAAACAGTTCAAAGATATGACTTCGTAGAGGAGCCATCCCAGCACCACCACCGATATAAATCATCTCCGCATCACTCTCTTCGATAAAGAAATCACCAAAGGGACCGGCAATGGTCACACTGTCGCCTTCTTTTAAATTAAAAATGTAGGAAGAAGCCTGCCCAGGTGGGATACCAAGTGGACCGCGCGGTGGAGGGCTGGCAATACGCACGTTGAGTTTGATGATGCCTTCTTCGCCCGGATAGTTGGCCATGGAGTAAGCCCTGGTTACAGGTGTATGTACATGGGACTGATACTGAAACATCTTGAACTTGGTCCAATCGCCAAGAAATTTTTCATCAATATCAAAACTCTTATAATTCAACGCATGGGACGGCACCTCAATCTGAATATACCCGCCCGCCTTAAAGTTCACTTGCTCTCCCGGCGGCAGATCCAGCACCAATTCTTTAATAAAGGTGGCCATGTTCCTGTTTGAACGGACTGTGCACTCCCATTTCCTGGTTTCAAGCATCTCTGCCGGAACCAGTATCTTTAAATCACGCTTCACCGGCACCTGACAAGAAAGACGATAGCCAGCCTTTGCTTCATAGGACTTTATTGCAGAAAGCTCAGTTGGTAATATTGCCCCGCCACCATCTTCAACCACACAGCGGCACTGACCGCAACTTCCACCGCCACCACATGCTGAGGAAAGAAAAATACTATTAGCAGACAAAGTCGTCAGCAGCTT
>JAUVLX010000233.1 GCA_030600525.1 Desulfobulbus sp.
AAAGCTTAAACTCATGGGCGGCGGTGCCATTGTCGGCACCATTCCAGAAGGGTTACCGACCCTGGCCATGCCCGAACTCAACAGTAAATCCTTTTTCAAGCTACTGCCTACAGCCATTATCATATCTCTGCTTGGTTTCATGGAAGCCATTGCCATTGCCAAAGCCATGGCTGCTAAAACCGGTCAAAAACTTGATCCTAACCAGGAACTTATCGGCCAGGGCCTAGCCAACATTTTTGGCTCTATCGGATCCTCCTACCCGGTTTCTGGTTCATTCTCCCGTTCTGCCGTAAACCTCCAGGCTGGAGCGGTTTCCGGTGTATCCAGCGTTATTACCAGTGTTATGGTCGTAATTACACTGTTGTTCCTCACTCCACTGCTTTACCACCTGCCCCAGGCAGTACTTGCTGCAGTCATCATGATGGCCGTTATCGGACTAGTCAACACCAAGGGATTTGTTCATGCATGGCATGCGCAGAAACATGACGGTATCATTTCAGTTATCACCTTTATCGTTACGCTGGTATATGCCCCTCATCTTGACAAAGGAATCATGGTCGGTGTTGCGCTCTCCATGGGTGTATTCCTCTATCGTTCCATGCGGCCGGTAGTCTCTAAACTATCCATGCACAAAGACGCCTCTCTGCAGAGCATGGAACATTACCGCCTCCGTGGTTGCCGCCATATAGCGGTTGTTCGATTTGACGGCGCCCTCTTTTTTGCCAATGCCAGCTATCTGGACGAACAGATCATCAAATTCCGTACAGACATGCCTGACTTACGCTACATACTGCTCGATGCCAGCGGCATAAATGACATTGATGCCTCAGGTGAAGAAGAACTGGCTCTGATTGTGGCCCGGATGCATTCTGCTGGACTAGGGTTTGCAGTCTGTAATGCAAAAGGACCTATCCTGGCGGTACTTGACCGCACACACCTGTTCGACAAAATCGGTAGTGAAAACTTCTACCCAACCACCAAGGATGCTGTGGCAGACATAATGACTAGAGTGCATGATAATACTGATCTACCTGCAGAAGGATGTAAAAACTGTCCGTTAACACAGTATATACCAAGCTAACCACAAAGCTTCGAGTTCACATTTCGGCTTGAATCGCCAGCGGGTGCATCACAGACTTGATGCACCCGCTTTTTTTTACCCTGTTGTATTTCCCTTGTAAGACAAAACGATGTGAGGCAGGCTGGTCAACCAAAAAGATCAAGCAATTGCTTGCCTATTATCGTATTATGTAGGATTTCAATTTCTGTATCTACTATTGTATCCATGACTTTTCCTGATCAACAATCAAGCCTAAAAAAATAGACCATGAGCCAAAGCAAAGGAGCAAACACAGCCGAAACCTCACCGGACGCCTTCACTGAAGGAAATTGGTACCCGGCCAACCTCCAGGAGATACAACAGGTCATTGGCGACTTGGCAAATTCACCTAACAAAGAGCGATTGGTTGCTGTATTTGATTTTGATAACACCTGTGTATTCCGTGATATAGGTCAGGCTGTTTTTCGATATCAATTACATGCCCTGCGTTACAGGATAACACCAGATAGATTTGCTGCACTCTTACCAACCAGCAATGCAACTCTGGACAGCAAGCCCATGGAACTGGTCGTAGCAACCCTGGTCGACCTTTACTCCCGATTATGGCCTTTTATTGAACAACAACAGGTAGACCAAGCCTTCCAACAGGATGCGTACCCACAGTTCATTGCTCTCCTGCTTTGGTTTACGGAAAAGGCAAGAAAACACGAAAACTTTGGCCCGCGTTACGTTCTGCCTCTACTGGCGCAGTTACTTGCTGGATTTTCCACAACTGAGCTTGCCCGACTTACAGTAGAAGTTATAGGCAGTGTCCAAAAAGAGCCGCTGAAAACAGCAACCGTTCAGGCCGTATTCAATGCCCCCCTCGGGACAGTGACCACATCCTATGAACAAGGATTACAACCCTTTAATGAAATGCGGAACCTGATCAACTGGCTGACATCAGTTGGAGTAGAGTGTCATATTGTTTCGGCCAGCACTGATTGGCTGGTCAAGGCAAGCGCTAAAGAACTTCACTTTGCAGTCCGACCGGAAAATATCTATGGTATTAGGGTGGAACTCGAAGAAAACGAGATACTCAGTGACAAGGAGCAACCGGGCTATCCGGTTACATTCAGGGAAGGAAAGGTGAAGGTTATAGAGCACCTTATTCAAGCTGCTCCGATCATGATAGCAGGTGATGCTGATACAGACTATGAGATGTTGACCCTCCCGGACGTCCCTGTCCGTCTCATTATCAACCGGCTGCAAACAGGAATCATCAGTTCACTCTATAACGACACCCGTTTTCTACTCCAAGGTATCGACATCACAACCGGCCAGTTTCGACCGTCGTCAAACACCATCGTCTCTTAACCCGGATTTCTGATGGATACTTTGTATCGCTTTCTGTCAGAGACAGAAAGCATACGGCCATCTCGACAAATGAAAAATAAGGGTTAATGACGATGGTAGTGTGCTCTTACTTTTTCATAGTTTTTGCGAAATCGAGCATACGCTGAATAGGGAACCTAGCCTTCTCTGCCAGTTCCGGTGAAACAAAAATTTCATTTTCCCCGGTTTCCAGCACCCATGCCAGTTTTTCCAGACTGTTCATCCCCATCCATGGGCAGCGGGCACAGGTCTGACAGGTAGCCCCCTCTCCGCTAGTCGGCGCTTCTATAAGGGTTTTCCCTGGGGCAAGCTGCTTCATTTTATTAAAAATGCCAGCATCTGTCGCCACGATAAACTCATCATTTTGCATACTCTCAACCGCCTTAATCATAGCTGTTGTCGAGCCGACAAGGTCAGCCTGATCAACAATTGACTGAGGAGATTCAGGGTGAACCAAAACAGCTGCATTGGGATGCACTTTCCGCATTCGCATAAGTGCTACAGACTTAAATTCCTCATGCACTACGCAAGACCCAGGCCAAAAAAGCATCTCAATCCCGGTTAAACGCTGCACATATCGGCCCAGATGCTTATCCGGGCCCCACAGGATTTTTTCTCCTTTACTGGCAAGATGTTCAACAATGGACAGAGCTATACCGGAAGTCACAACCCAATCTGATCGTGCCTTTACCTCTGCACTGGTATTGGCATACACAACCACCGTATGATCGGGATGCTGATCACAAAAGGCGCTAAAGAGATCAGCAGGGCACCCCTCATCCAGGGAGCAGGTTGCTTCTAGATCCGGCATCAAAACCCGCTTTTCGTTATTGAGTATTTTTGAAGTCTCCCCCATAAAACGTACACCGGAAACCAAAAGGGTGGATGCAGGGTGCTCGGTTCCGAAACGCGCCATTTCAAGCGAATCAGCTACACATCCGCCGGTTTCTTCTGCCAAGTCCTGCAAGTCACCATCTGTGTAATAATGGGCGACGAGTACTGCATCTTCCTTTTTAAGCAATCGCTTTATCTTATCCTTCAATGCAGCCTTTTCACCCTCTGACAACTCTTTTTTTACAGGGTGATCCGGAATTTTCACTTCGGGAATAAGTACATCGGCCTCTTTTTTGGGTAATATGTTTTCCATAATATGCTGCTTCACTTCAATGAGATTAAATGGTGTTTTTAAAAAGCACTTTCCTAAAATTTGAATATGACATTCCATTCCCTGCATCTCCTCAACAGGGGGCCAGATGACAAAACGAGGTGTTGCCTGTTACTGCTTTCCAAGGGAGGTTTGCTAAAAACGCGAACCGAGAGACTCTTATGGGGGTAAAACAACCTGTGTCATACAGATAAAGCCCAACCACTCAAAATGCAGTACATCTGCCGTGTATAACTTCTCCGCCATAACATTGCTAGTATTATTGGTAATAATGTAATGCACAACAGTGGCAAAACCAGGTAATATAATAGACTATGCAATTTTATCATTATCTAGCAGAACACCTGCCAAAGATCACATTAGACATCACAATCAGTAGCCAGACAAAGTCACGATCCATTATAGGCATCGCCATCTGCTGCATTCTCCTTTTCTCCTCTGCCACAGTAGCTAAGACATCAGCTCCTGCCGAAGTAGAGGCAACCTCTGCAAACGCACCCCAAGAATCAAAAACGCAAGCTCAGGAAACAGTAGAAATGCTGACATCGCTGTTAGCGCTGCAAAAAGGTCTCAAAGAACAGATCCATTTAACAAAGAAAAAATATAAACATAGTAACTCAGACGCTGAAAAAGTAACGATTGAACAAGAACTAAGCCAGCTTGACAAACAGTTCTCTGATACAGCAACTGATTTTGAACGGATAGCCACAGGTGTCGAATCTGCTTTATTTGCTGAAAAAAAGCCTGAAACTTTCAGTTGGAAAGAAGAACTAGCAAGCCTGGTTGAACCAGGCATTAAGGAACTCAAAAGATTTACAATCAGAGCCAGGAAAAAAAGCCGCCTCAAAGATAGTATCGGAGAACTCACCAAACTCTCCCAAACAGCAGGTGAGGCTGTCACACATTTGCAAACCATTCTAGAGACAACCTCCGAAAAACAGGTAAAGCAACTTGTAAAGGCCCTGCTTCCTGAATGGACAAATATTGAAAAACGGCTCCTCAATAAACTTGAACTCGCACAGCTGGAGCTTTCTCAGTTACATGAAAAGGAACTTTCCCTGATTGAAAGTTCCAGTAATTCCATTCGGACTTTTTTCAAAAATCGCGGTTTATACCTCACAGTTGCCCTGCTTACTTTTATCGTCGTCCTGATTGTATGCAGAGTTTTTTATCGCCTTTTCCTGCTCATCCTGAAAAAATTGAAATATACTGAAAAGCAAAGGTCGTTTCACGTTCGTATGATCGACATCCTTTTCCAGGCTGCATCTATAGTGCTTGCAGTAACCAGTTTATTCTTTGTTCTCTACCTGGCCGAAGACTGGTTCCTGCTCAGCATGGCTATCATTTTTTTCTTTGGCATTTCCTGGACAATTCGCCAAGGTTTACCTCGGTTATGGCAGCAGGGACGACTCATGCTCAACATAGGATCGGTCCGAGAGAATGAACGGCTCACTCTCCACGGTGTGCCTTGGCGTGTAGTGTCGATCCACGTGTTCTGCCAGTTAGAGAATCCGACTCTTGGCATACAGCTGCGAATCCCCATTGAAGAGATTGTCGGTCTGACTTCACGCCCATTCTGCAATGAAGAACCCTGGTTCCCCTGCAAAAAAGGGGACTGGGTTGTCGTCGGAAATGCTCCACGTGGTCGCGTTGTAAGCCTTTCCCATGAACAAGTTGAACTTGTCCAACGAGGGGGTAAGCGGGTGATATACCCAACAGGAATCTTTCTTGAAAATTGCCCGGTTAATCTTTCCCGAAATTTCCGTCTTCGTGTGATTTTTGGCCTCAGCTATTCACTCCAGACAGATATTACCAAGACTATACCGGATATCCTCGCGGCATTCCTAGAATCTAAAATGGAGGGAGAAGAATGGGCAGAGCGATGTCTGAGCCTCCGGGTTGAGTTTTATCAGGCAAATGCATCCTCACTTGATCTTATTGTTTTAGCAGATTTCAAAGGAGCGGTTGCCGATATCAACGCACGAATTGAAAGGGTTATCCATAAATGGTGTGTAGAATGTGCCACAGTCAACAAATGGGAGATCCCCTTTCCCCAGCTCACGCTCCATCAGGCTGGCAATAACAAACCGCAGTCACAGAACCAGGCAGCAAAAGAGGCCATTTCCTAACCCAACACAACACTCCCTTAACCCTGAAACCAGCCATGCATGTCT
>JAUVLX010000120.1 GCA_030600525.1 Desulfobulbus sp.
AAAGCAAAGGGGGCGGGCAAAAGGTTTGTCTGTTGCAGCAAACAGTACCTTTTAGCTTACCTGGGTCTGTTCCTGAGAAAGAAGGCCGTGGTTACCGGGTTTATCTTAATCCTGATAAGATTAAACTCACTCAAGGGGGACAACAGTCACAACAAAGGCCAGGTGTACTTTCTGGTACTATCAGTCTGATGATGGCCGAAGGGGAGAAGGTACGGTTGATCGTTAATGTCGGGGTGATGGTAACCGTGCTTTTATCAGTTCCTGAATACCAGCAACTACGGCTTGCCATCGGTGACGCGGTAACCCTTAAATTAAAACCAGATGCTGTGGAATGGTTGTAATAAATAAAGGCCTTGCTAGGCATTGGTCACCTTTTAAAGATGATTAATATAAAGGGTGGCTTGCAGGCCAGTTTTTCAGTGTAGAATCTCTGGGTGTTTCGAATGACGATTTGTGGAAAATTAGAATTCTGGGGTGAAAAATAAACTGTAGTAGCTCAGGCTTAGTCTGAAACAGAAATTGACATGTTGAGATATGTACAGAGACGGTTAACCTACCCCTGATAACCAAAATCGCACATTTTGTGGATTATTTAGAAGAGGCGTTGGTTCGTATAAACAGGAAGACGGTAACGTTGCGAAATTAAGGAAGAGGAAAGATGTTTGGGTTGGCAATATTAACGATAATTTCACCGGCGAGCTTCAGCGGGGTGGAGCTATGGTGAAACGACTGGGTAACACTTATTTTTCATCGTTTTTAATTTCTTTTTTTTCTTTGAAGAAAAGCCAAAAGCAGGCTGTGGATATTACCATGCCTATACCTGACATAAATAGTTTGTTATTTTGGTAATTAAAATAGACTGATATCAATGTACCAATGGCCAAGATTAACAAAAGCAGAGAAGAAGGTTTGATTTTGAATATATTTCTGATGCTTTTAACCATTTTTGTTTTCTCATTTTTATATTTTATTTCTTTAAAATTAAACGGTTAATATCTTTTCAGTTACCTTTCTTACAGATGATGTTTTCCGTTCATGAAGCTTTCCTCTGATTATAAACCTTGCAACTGGAAATCTCAATGAATCGACCATTCTCATGACTTAATGTTACTTCCTGTGAAGTTACTGTTTTGGGTGGAGGAGTGACTTGCAGAACGGAATTTGAAGAGATAGGATAACTCGCAACATAACAGGAAACATCCTAGCCAACCGAATTGGCTAATGCGGTTTAGGTTGCCCATAGCTCTAAAAATAGCATAAACAAATTGGTATCAGCTAACAAGATATCATGAAATTTCTGTATTATACCAGTTTAGAAGAGTCCAAATCAGGCATCCAACAGAAAACCTTAAGTTCGAGTCATCTTTGCTCCAAGGTTGTTATTTGGTTAAATGATTATAGAAAAGCCAGCTTTGAGTTAGGGGTAAAATTAATACAGGACAGGCGATTTCCTTTAATCTGGAAATTTTATGCGACTATTCGGAAAAATGAAGCAAAAATTCAATGATTGACTCGATATCAAGCTCCTTTAAATTCTTGATATTGTTACAAGTTAACTTTGCAATGGCTGCGGCATGCATATTGCTTTAAAAAGCATGACTATGGAATTGCACACTTAAAGGAGGCTGTATGAAGAGGCAAGCGCTAGGATTTTGTTATTTACTCGCAATAGTAATGATCAACAGTACTGCAAATGCTACTTTTGTTGAGTACGCATCAGCCGTTGACCCCTCCACAGGCCACAGTTACCACATCTACTACAATCCAAACTTAGATGCGCCAGGTGTTGATTTATGGCCCTTTCTGGACCCAAACAAAACTTTTGATATTACCTGGTTTGAAGCCGAAGCTGCAGCTGATGCAATGGGTGGGTATCTAGCCACTATTACCAGTAAAGCTGAAGAGGACTTTCTGCAAAGTACGAGTGCTTTTGCTGGCTCGGTAAAAGGTGAAGGCATACGTGCCTGGATCGGACTGAGCGACCGAGAGTCAGAAGGTGATTTTAAATGGGTTAGCGGCCCTGAATCTGGGCAATCATTAACCTACTCTAATTGGCTGGTAGGAGAACCTAACAACGACCACCCAGGTGAGGATTATGTTGAGTGGCGAAATTACCCGTTTGGCCCAGACGCTGGAGCTTGGAACGATGTCCCTTCAGAAACTTTTGGTGCTGTCGGTATTAACACTTTCATGGTTGAATTTAGTCCTGTTCCTGAACCAACCACTATACTTCTCTTCGGTACTGGAATTGCTGGGCTTGCTGCAGTAGGCAGAAGAAGAAAATAGTTATTTCTGTTTAACCGGAATTAAAAGGCAGGGCTTAACGGCTCTGCTTTTTTATTGCCCACGATAAGGTAAAATAATCCAAGTGATGAGGTTCATTTACCTTCTTCCTGTGCTCATTAACCACCTCCTGTCATCAGCCCTGCATTTGATGTATCGTTAAATGAGGCAATTTCTGCCAAATACCAACACAATCAGGAGGTACATTATGAAAGTTTCTCAAGCAGTCGATTTCCATCTGCAGTATCACCGAGCCAACTCCAAAAAAAAATACCATTAAGACTTGTGAATTTGTTCTTTCTCGCTTCACTGCCCAGTTTGGTAAACGTGACCTTGCTAGTATATCTCAGGAAGAAGTACTGGCGTTTCTGTTGTCTTTGACTCAAAACAATAAACAGGCGACCAAAAGAAACCGCTACTCAATACTCTCATCTTTCTACAATCTCAGCATCAATAATGCATTACCCTCTCTGATCAATCCCTGCAACACAGCGGTTATCAAAAAGATATTTAAACGCCCCCAAATTATTCTATGGCAAATAGTAGATAAAGAAACGATCGATGAGATTATTTTCCGGACCATGAACATCCGTAACAGGATTATGCTGGAGCTAATGGCACGGGGAGGTATGAGAATAGGTGAAGTACTAAACCTCAAACCTACTGATATCCAAGAGAGAACTCTGGCCGTCCAGAACCCAAAAAGTGGTCGAGTTGGGGAGACAGTTTATGTTCCACGGAAATTATTGGTAAGGTTAAGCGACTACGTGAGAGCTAATGATTTCAGTGGCAGTGATCGAATTTTTCCGATCTCCTATGTTGCTGCCTGGTCGATGGTAAAAAAAGCAGGTAAGCTGGTTAATATTGAGCTTCGCCCTCATGATCTTAGGCGTCATGCTGCAACGTATGCTTCTCTATCCGGCACTCCTATTGAGATTGTGAGCAAGGTGATCTTGCGGCACGCTGACTTATCGACAACCCAAAGATATCTTGGCAAGGTGAATGATTCAGAAGCGATCAGGTGGATTGAGACGCTTTATGGCTAATTCTTGCAGTATAGATGGGGAGTTGTAGCAGAACCTATCTCCCCCTTATTTTATCAATCCATACTGTCAGGTTGATAGCAACAGGAAGAAGGTCAGCTTGAGGGTTGTATCCAGAATCGCTCATGTTTTGCCTGGCAATCCTAACACCTCTCCCCGCTTTATGACATTAGGCAAAAAGACTTGTTCTGTCTAATGTTGTAAATTACCTCACCCAAGTCGAAAGTGAAAAGTGGTCTTCGAGCAAAGAGGATTTTCCCTTTTAAAATAGTTGTCAAATCCCATTTTCATGGGGTGCGCAATCTGTCCCGCTTGGTTGCTTGCGAGAAGATACCAACTTGGTCACCAGTGTTTTGGCCCGATAGAAAACAAAAGTATACCCCCACGTCAGCAACAGAGAGATGCTGACATTGAAACTAAAAACAACGCAATAAAGTTCAGTATTAGACAACCCATCAAGGAAAGTAATAAAATAACTTGGCAGAGAGCAGACTGCACCTTGGAAAAGATATAAAATGTAAGAATGTCTTCCTGACCATGCCAAAGGTTTTAACAGATCAATTACAAAGCAGTTTTCAACGAAACTCCACAGGGGCTTTATTATGGCAAAGAGGTGAACTAATGGAAGGCTGTAGATTAAGTACTGATAGGTAGGCGGAAATTTATAGTGACTTAGTCGAAACTCGTTGTTGTCAAAATGATAGATTACCCAACAAAGTAAACAGGTAATAGCGAAAGAAAGAAGCAGTTCACTTTGTTTGAGTTTATGTTCTTCAATCCGAAAAATTGCACCCAGAAGGAAAAAAACCGAGTAAAAAGTAATATACTCATAATTGGAAAAAATATATATGTGGCTTTTGTAATGGTAAATGGTAAGCGAATAAAAAATTATCATAAAAAACATAAAATATACTCTCATTCTCGGAAATACTCGAAGCCCGACAACAAAAGGTAAGAAAAGTATCATCGAAAAATAAACTCGCATATACCATAAACTGCCGTTGTATCCATAAATATAGTCCCATAATTTTCCATGTAGCTTTACATCTTTGATTGTGTTTAGAGATACTGCAATATCAGGAACAGGTTGTTTCCCAGTAAATAAAATCCACAAGTAAAGCACGGAAAAGAGCAGAAGGCTTACTATGACATAATGAGAATATAGTCGAATGAATTGAAGTAAAAACTTTTTTGATGTTTCAATGAATCCTGATAATAGAAGAAGATAACCTGAAATGAAAAAGAAAATTGGGATATCGATAAAGTATGCCAACTGTCGCATAATATCTGGTGTATGTTTAGCCAGCGACCAATAAACAGTATGAATATTGATGACGGAAATCATCATCAACCCCTTTACCACATCAATATAACTGTCACGTTTTTTCATCAGACTAAGTTATTTTTATATACTTGAAATCCGCGCTGTCTCGTAGCGAATTTAAGAATGAAAGGTGGGGAAAATTTACTAGCTGCATTTCTGGAGGCTCAAAATGCTCGATAGAAATAAATCCAGGAAAAAGACTGAACTGTAAGATAGGAGTCTTTGTCTCGTTGAGTAGCCCTGTTTTGCTTTGAAATTCAGAAATCATAAAATGACAAGAAGGTAATTACGTATTTTACCCCCTTGCGCTCAATTAATTGAAAGCTTGCCCAGAAAAGGCATTATAGATTCCTTACCTGAGGAACACTCAAAAAGCTATGGTATTAGACAAAAGGTTTGTTTCGTCGAACACTGTCGAGTACAGACCATGTAATATCAGGTAGTTACTGTCGTAAAGGTCAAGGTGCATTGGACAAAATGATTAACGACCATGAAGTCCTGTTTTAGTACATCGACATCTTGAGGTTAGTAAGATATCCTCTGGCAATCCACCGTCGGAAATCACGCATCATGGGCTGAGGTTGTTCCTGTTAAGCGCTGATAGGCCGACATGGAGCGCTTGTTAAAAATTATTCTTGTTCCCACTACCCCCTCCTGTCATCATCTCTGCATCCGAGGTATCATTAAATAACGGTAATATTTGCCGAACACCCACAAAACCAGGAGGTGCATTATGAAAGTTTCACAAGCTGTTGATTTCCATCTGCAGTACCATCGGGCTAACTCCAAAAAAAAATACCATCAAAACCTGTGAATTCGTTCTCTCCAAATTTTCAACCCGATTCGGCAAACGAGATTTAGCCAGTATCTCACAAGAAGAGGTGTTGGATTTCCTCTTATCCCTGACCAAGAACAATAAGCAGGCAACCAAAAGGAACCGCTACTCCGTGCTTTCGTCAATCTATAATTTCAGCATCAGCACAGGGCTCCCAGCTCTAACAAATCCCTGCAACACAACCGTGATCAGAAAGATCTTCAAGCGGCCACAGGCCATTCAGTGGGATATCGTCGATAAGGAAATTGTTGACGAGATTATTTTTCGGACCACGAATATCCGGAACAGGTTGATGATGGAACTCATGGCAAGAGGTGGCATGCGTATTGGCGAAGTTTTAAACCTCACGCCTTTCAATATCCAAAAAAATTCTCTGACTATCCAAAACCCCAAAAGTGGCAGAGCTAAAGAGACGGTTTATGTTCCACGAAAAACCCTGGTAAGGTTAAATGAGTATGTGAAAGCCAACGATATCGGTAGAAATGACCGAATCTTTCCCATTTCATACGTGGCCGCTTGGTCGATGGTGAGGAAAGCGGGTAGACTGGTAGACATTGAGTTAAAGCCTCACGACCTCAGGCGCCATGCAGCTACATATGCATCAAGGTCTGGCACTCCTTTAGAAATTGTCAGTAAAGTCATTCTACGGCATGCCGATCTCACAACGACTCAGCGGTACCTCGGTAAGGTAAACGATACGGAAGCCATCAGATGGATAGAAACGTTGTACGGGTAGGTTTCCCCCATAGGGGCGAGGCATAGCCCCCGCCCTTTAGAGCAACAGGAAACATGTTAATCTGAAGATCCTGGTCATCCCTTCTTAGGACTGCCACTGTAAATCTGAGATTGCACAATATGATAGTGGTGTCGATGACCTCCTACCATTAGTGCAAGAAAGGAGGGTACACTGCGTAATAAAACAGTAGTGTATTTATCTCGTCGGCCCTCTGATGATGTGGCCATCTTCACTTCAAGAAAATGAGGCTGCTATTCAGCCTGCGTAGCTGATAGACAGGTTTAACTATATTCGTTACGATTTGACCTGACAGGTGATGGCAGGCAAACTAAATTGTGGGCATTATAAATGTTTTAAACCCCGTGGTCTATCCCCGATTACTTTCCTTTCGATTGTTTCTTATCACCTCATCACCAGGTTGCTCCAGTTCTTCTGCCGTGATCAGGCGGTAACTTGTACTTCGTCCTCCGCCCGGATTTTGAATTAGAATGTGGCGAGTGACGAGGTCCCGCATATCCCTAAGTGCGGTGTCCGATGAGCATTTGACGCACTTGGCATATTTCGATGTGGTCATATGTCCCTTAAAATTGTCGAGCATACGATTAATAATAAGGCGCTGTCGTTCATTCACCGGGTCAGGATTAATCCGGTTCCACAGTTCCGCCTTAAAGAGAACCGAGGACAGTGTATCTTCTGCATTATCAATAGCATGCGAAAAGCAATTCAAAAACCATGACAGCCAAGACGTAATATCGAGACTGCCTTTTTGCTGTCTCTCAAGCTGTGTGTAATATGCTTTGCGCTCCTTCTCAATTTGTCTGGACATAGAATAGAAGCGACTGGACGTTCCATCCGCCCTTGCCAGAGCCATATCCGCAATTGCACGTGCAATCCGCCCATTGCCGTCTTCAAATGGGTGAATAGTGACAAACCATAAATGGGCAATACCCGCTTTAAGCACAGGATCAAGTTTCACGTCAGTTTCAAACCATGAGAGAAGCTTCGGCATTTCCGCATCAACCCTAGATGCTTCTGGCGCCTCATAATGCACCGTTTCATACCCTATTGGACCAGACACAACCTGCATCGGGCCTGCTTCTGCTGGTCGCCAAGCACCAACAGTGATGCGGTGCATACCGCTTCGACCTGTCGGAAACAAAGCCGCATGCCAGTCGAACAAACGTTTCTCTGTCAAAGCCTGATCGAAGTTTTGTGTCGCATCCAACATCATCTCAACAATGCCTTCAACATCGCGACCGACAGACTTGTCGTTTTGTAAGGGAATACCTAATCTTCGAGCAATAGAAGATCGGACTTCATCAGTATCAAGTTTTTCGCCCTCTATGGCTGACGAGGTCACAACATCAGTTGTGAGGATATTCAGGCTGGCCTCTTGCCTGATCGGGAAACCTAACGCCTCCATCTTACCCAGTAAACGCCCCTGCCTGTACCGAGCATCGGCGAGCAACGACGTAAGGGATTTATCGTCCCATATTAAATTTGGCCAGTTTTTCTCTTCATAAATCCACATCCATAATCTCCGTATCATATGCGGTGATTATATCGAGTATTTGCCGCAAAGGCTATTTAAAACCGTAATCCATGCGGTGAATAGCAGCCTTAATCACCGCAAACGCACCCTGTTTCGGAGAGCAAAGGAATATTCTTAACTTTTTGATATTTCCTTTAATCGAGCTGCGAAATCCTTGTCTCGTTTGCCGTTCTCTGGCAGCGTTTTAAGGTGCAATTGGTTTATACCACAACAGAATCGTGCAAAATCGGATTGAAGATTAGCACTGGCAGTTCTAATCTGAGAGCATTGCTGCTGGCTTTACCTTATTCCTGTATCTCTAAGCCAGCAGGCAATTCAGCCAGCCACCACAGCGTGCCGCATTGTCCATTTATAGGAAACAGTAGCTTGTATGAGGTAAGGTTAACCGGTTGTAGGCATATACTCGCTCTGGATTTCTGAACACCCTCCGTAAGAGATAGTCCCTGAGAACCTATCACCTCAACATTTCATTCTAATTGTCTAAGCTCACTAATCCTTTTAGGCGGGAAGTGGCGATAGAAAGTCGTTCGTCCAATCTCCAGTTGCTTGATAATATCTGATATGAACGGGTAGTTTGCGGAATCTTTAATCATAGACTCTGCATTGCGGATTTTATCTTCAGTCATGCTTGGAGGTCGACCACCTTTACGTCCTCTTTTGTGAACAGCTGCAAGACCGGCACGGGTATTTTCTACAATCAACTCTCTTTGGAATTCATCGAATGCGGCGGTTATATGAAAATATAACCGTCCTTCCGGTGTTCCTGTGTCAATGTTTTGAGTAAGCACCTTCAGCGTTATTTTTCGTTGTTCAAGGTCAAGAGAGGTTGCTATGATTTGTCTGATTGATCTCGCTAATCGTGACAATTTCCAGACAACAAGCGTGTCTCCCTCCCTCATATAATCTAGCGCTGCCTGCAGCTCGGGCCTGTCTTTCTTTGAACCGGAAATTTTTTCTCTAAAAATCCGTTTGCACTTTGCCTGCTCAAGAGCGTCGATTTGCATTTGCGGGTTTTGATCCATTGTCGAAACACGGGCATATCCAATAAGCATATTAATGTTCCCAAAACGTTTTTTGGTTTACAATAACAGAACAATCATTTCAGAACAATGTTTTGGAACAAATTTTGAGTCTTGCAATTGATGAAAAGGTCTCAAATGAGAATTTCATAAATGTGTCCCAAAAACGAACGTTTTTGGGATAGGTATCCAATCAGTGAGGGAAGATGTCATGCCACGAATGCGTATTTTAAGCGCAACCGAACAGGAGCAGTTCGAAAAGCCGCCGGATTGCGATGCTTATCAGCGGAAGAAATTTTTCGAGTTTACCGAAGGCCAGCTAGAAATGGCGTAGACCTTCCGTAAACCTGCCCATCAAGTCGGTTTTCTAGTCAGCTGTGGGTATTTCAAGGCGACTAAACGGTTTTTTTCGCCGAAGGACTATCACCAGCAAGACATTGATTATGTGGCACGGTGGCTGGATCTGCAACTAGATAGTTTTAGCACAGTGGCCTATGCTAACCGAACCAGACAGAGGCATGAGAATATCATCTTAGAGTTTTACGGATTTAATCGGTTCGACGGCGAGGTAGAGCGATCTGTCATTTTGGAGATTGCCAACATGGTACAATCCCAGCTGAAGCCAAAGCTGATTT
>JAUVLX010000251.1 GCA_030600525.1 Desulfobulbus sp.
CAGCAAATTAAACGTCTCCTGACGCTTGCGGTCCAAAACGGGACTGGAAGGCAGGCAGCAGCAGTAAAAAATGCAGCCGGTAAAACCGGTACGTCTGACAACAACACAGATGCATGGTTTATTGGTTTTTCAGACAGATTACTGGCCGGTGTCTGGTTAGGCTATGACCGGAGTCGATCTCTGGGAAAAAAAGAGACTGGGGGGCGAGCCGCAGCCCCGGTTTGGAAAACATTTATGAAGCAAACAAAAAAATAGACGGACTATAGCCCCGCGTCATTGATAATAAAATCAACCAACTCTAAATGGTTGCGCACACATAGGCACAAAATAATCATGGTAAATTAGGGCGATAACAAATATAGTTTCAACATACTTGTAACACTGCACCTTTGGAGAAGTGACCATGGTAGATATCATTATCGGACAGATTCAACCTGTCGGGCCGCCAGTTAAAAAAACTGATACAAACTCCATTACGGTGGAAGCTGAAATTCTTAATGTCAGACCTCCGCGAAAACAAATAACGCGACCATCCGGTGATGAGCGGCGCAAGCAGTTCAGGCAGGACCCCCACAACGGGCAAGTCCTGACACTGTTGGTCCCTAACGGCACGAACCTGCCTAAAGATCTTGATGGCAGGAAATACAAGGTAGTAATGCGAATTATAAAAAAATAATAAAAAAACCCTTTTTCGCACATACTGGCAAAAAAGGGTTCAACGGTTGTGAGGCATTATATCGCTGAAAGCGATATCAGATCAAAAGGGCTGCATAACCCAGATAGCGCAAGGACACGTATCAACACAGAAGCCACAGGCAATGCACTTATTGTCATCAGAGACATACTCATAGTCAACACCATCAGCGCCTTTTACTTTTTCCTGCCTTGAGATTGCATTGGTCGGGCAGATGGTTTCGCATAGATGACAGTCCCGACAGGAGCCGCAACTCAAACATCTGGCTGCCTGTTGATCCTCAGTGGTAGCCTTGTCTCTTTCCGGATCATAATGGGCAATGGTGAGATCTTCATATTTTATTAACCGCTGGTTAAAAGGAAGCCATGGCTCGCCTTTTATTTCAGCGACAATAAATTCTGCAGTCCGTTTTCCTGCACCTAGGGCATTGGTAGCGAGCCCCGGACGTTCCACATCACCAACAGCAAATATTTTCTCATCACTGGTGCGACCAGTATCGTCACTCTTGATCCAGGAGCCACCTGCCACCTCAATCACTTCAACCGAATCCGGCAAAAACGGCAATTTGGGAATATCACCAATGGATATGATTACAGTTTGTGCCGGAATCAGGCTGCCATCGTTGGTTATCAGTCCCTCATCCGTTATCTCTTGAGTCATTACCGGCCATTGAAATGTTGCTCCGAGTGCTTCAGCGGCGTCCCTCTCCTTGCCAAAGGCAAGTGGCTTTTGGATATCCACCAAGGTTACCTGCTCTGCACCAAGGCGATAAGCCTCTGCCGCCACATCACAACCAACATTACCGGCACCGATCACCACTACCTGCTTGCCGGTGACCATCGGGGTATCGCTTTTTGCCGCCTTAAGATAATCGAGGGCCGGAACCACCTTTTCATGTCCAGGGAATGACAGGGTTTTCGGTTGATGTGCGCCTACGCCTATAACCACGTAGTCATACTGCTTTTTCAGCTCTTCAACTTTTTCCTTGGTTAAACTGACGCCCAGATTGACATGAATATTGTCATATTTGAGAAAACGTTCAACCTCCATCTCCCACACAGCTTTAGAAAGCCGTTCCCAAGGGATGGTCTGGGCTAGTTTTCCACCAAGCACCTTATCTTGTTCAAAAATATCCGCAGTAATACCATGCTGAGCAAGATGCCAGGCTACGGCCATACCTGCAGGACCGCCGCCAATGACAGCTACTTTAAAGCCGATGGAAGGTTCAGGTTCAGGCGGGTCAACCTGTTGGACGGCACGCCCAAGGACAGAGACATCAATGCTGTAATCGATCTTTTCTCTGGAACAGTTCTGGATGCAGAGATTCGGACAGATGGTGCCGCATACAGAGGCAGGAAAAGGAGTATAACGAAGCAGCATTTCATATGCTTCTTCGTTACGTCCTTCTCTTATCAGTCGCAACCGATCAATGGTAGGAATATGAATGGGACAGTAAAACGTACATGGAGCCGCTGAATCACGATTTGCCCAATAAGGTTTTTTGCGGCGCATATCGCCTGTCTCAACCACCCCGATAACACTTCTTTCCAAGCCAGGAGCCAGATCCCGCAGAGGATCGCCTCCGTCAAAGCCCGGAGTCCAGATACGCCGACGAAACTCTTCCATGGGCATCGGTCCGGAAAACATCAGTGCTCTTTCCTGAGGGGTAACAGCGTCTAGGACCTGCCACTCCTCACGTACTGAAAGCATCTCCAAAAGCTCAGGGCGCTCTATGGATGCCAGGTAATCGGGAAGGTTTGCAATAAGCCACTGCCAGTCTGCATCGGGTGGATCAGAAAGTTTGGCATTGGTTCTTGAATAGGAATCGTCTGTCTGGCCTCGGTAAAATATCTTGCCGCCAACCATACCTACACATGGACGGTACCCGAGAACATTCTCTGGATTTCTTGGTTCTACACCGCAAATGACCCCAACACCGCCACAGTTAAACTCGGCAAAGGTATCACCAACAGAACCAAGCACCCACATCTCAGGTTTTTCATATTCCGGATTCCATTTGGTCATGGTCAAACCACGGGCACCGATGGAGCCGCCAATCATCACCCGACCTGCAGCCATGGCGTTGCAGACACCATTGGTTGCATCGCCTTTGACGATAACATTAGCACCGATATTGAGATACCCAACATCGTCGGAAGCTGAGCCTTCGCAGACAATAGTTGCTCCGGGCTGCCCCATACAACCGAGCCGCTGACCAACCGGTCCTTTAACAGTAAGGTGCACAGGCCGTTGCTTTGTTCCAAGCCGCAAACCGATATTGTGTTGACCAAAAGACTCAAGGATCAGCTTGTCACACGAAGCTGCAGCACCGCGAACCTCTTCCTCGAAAACCTTCGAGGAAATGCGCTGATTGTTCTTATCCTTACCTGGAACGGTAATTACATTTGTATTTTCTTGACTCATAGTATTTTCGATTAACAGATATAATTAATCTTCAGCCGTTCAGCAGCGGCAGCATCATCAATTCCAAGCGCATCGGACATGCCTATCGGCAAACTCTGTGAGCGACCAAGGGGTGCCATTATTTTCTTCATCTCGGTACGAATACTCATGAAGGTATCGGCAACTCTCTGCGCAACATCGTCGGGATCGAGTCGACGATACAATTTTTCATTCTGACTGGTAATCCCTTTGGGACAGACGCCAAGGTTGCAGACATTACAACGCCCAAGTTCATTACCAAGACAACCGGCTGCCGACTGCATCATGTACTTGCCGATGTGTACGCCTGAGGCTCCAAGCATTATCAATGCCATACCATTCTGGGTAACATTACCATTCTTGCCTACCCCGCCAGCTGCAAAGAGAGGAATTTCATTCTGCTTCCCCTGCGCAACCAGATCGAGATAACACTCCCTCAAGTTGGAAGCCACAGGATGGCCGGTAGCCTGCATGCTCACATCATAGGCAGCCCCAGTTCCCCCATCAATACCGTCAATCATCAGCCCAGAGGCATAGGGGTTACGAACCAGATTATTCAACACAGCCTTGGCTGAAGTGGAGCCAGAAATTTTAGGATACACCGGCACCCGAAACCCAAAGGCCATTGACATGGTCTGGATCATTTTCATGACACTCTCCTCAATGGAATACAATGTCTGATGTACCGGCGGCGAGGGCAGGTCCACTCCTTCAGGAACACCACGCAGACGGGCAATCAACTTGCTGACCTTAAACCACATCAACAGTCCGCCGTCGCCGGGTTTGGCTCCCTGACCGTACTTAATCTCAATAGCAGCAGGATCACACTGCATTTCAGGAATAGCGCGAATAATTTCATCCCATCCGAAATAACCGGACGCGATCTGGAGGATAATATATTTCAAAAACGGAGACTTTAAAACCCAAGGTGGGCATCCGCCCTCTCCCGTAGCCATGACCACGGGAATCCCCAGCACCTCGTTACAGTATGCTACGCCCTGCAACAATCCCAACCACATATTAGGAGAAAGAGCACCAAAAGACATGGATCCGATGATAAAAGGAAACACTTCCCTGGTCGGTGGAATCCATTCTCCAGTAGCTTTTTTCTTTAGATAGTCTTCAGGGGACAACACCCTGCCAAGGATGGTATTATAATTAAATTCGTGGCGACCTGCATCCAAAGCGGGATCGGTCAACATAGATATACGATCAAAAGAGATACGATCAAGGATCGTTGGCCCGGTCGAATTCCTTCTTCCACCCCTTTTATAGGCCTCACCCTTTTGATTATGGATAAAACGAGACCGATTTTCATTCTGGTTGGGTTCTGGCCCAATGGCTTCGTTGGGGCAGACCATTGAACACATGCCGCAGCCAATACATCGCTTGGCAATATCTGTCTGTTGGCGAATCCCTACAAAATGACGATACTCGTTGCCTCTTTTTTTCTTGAGAACATCGAGCTTAGGTACCCGTTGTCGCCTGTACGTGAGATAGATGGCACCTACCGGACAGACAGAAGTACATCTGCCACAGAGAGTACAGCGATCTTCCCGGTGCTTAATGATCCACGGAAGATCGTGATAGGTTAAGCTGCTTGGGCCAGTGTAAACGGATCGAACTGAGACCATATTGTAAGTTCCTTTCGTTCAGGTGGGATAATAACTGTATGCTCCCGCATGGGCTGGAAATCTAAAGCTGGATCGCGATCGGGTACAAGGGCGTCTACGCCGCACATCTCTGATGCGATTGCCCATGCACCTGGCCTACCGCCGACTATAGCCGGTCTCAATTTTTTCTGATCCATAACCAGCAAACAGGTTTCATCGGGCAAAGTACCAATCACCGCGTTAGGGCCATCGATTATAAGACGGCGACAGGCAGTGCGTAATCCCTTGAGGAATTCTCCCTGGGGATGCCTATCAAGTTCTTCTGTTTTAAGAGGAGTGATAACATGCTTGTACACTTCAAGCGGTAACCCAAGAACTTTGGTTACATAGTGGAGGATATGAGTAAAAACCTCGGAATCGCTGTGATAGCCTAAATAACCGGGAATATCGCGCCCCTCGAGGTATTCTTTAATTGGTACAAAGGCACTGTTCTCACCATTGGTCATGGTGGAGATACCCTGGATAAAGAAAGGATGGCAGGCATATAGGTTGATACCGTAATTAGTATTCTGCCGCCCCTGGGCCATGACAACCCTTGCCTTGATGCGGTCATCGTCAAGGCCGAGACCATCACCAACCTGCAGAGGCCAACCCACCTCTTTGATAGTGATAACATCATGCCAGAGTGAGAAAACCGTTAAATCGCCCCCATGTTCTTCCCCGTCTTT
>JAUVLX010000002.1 GCA_030600525.1 Desulfobulbus sp.
ATGCGGGAATGAAATCAAAAGATATTGTAACATTTCGAAAATGCAGCTTATGTAAGAAATTATTCAACGACCCAGAAACCCTACGCGCCTTACAAAAAGCTGCCGCAGGCGACCTGCTCCAATGGCACAGATAAGGCAAAATAAGTTGGTCGACATTGTACAATCTAACCCGCAAAAACTATGAGATTACACCACTTAAAAAATGCCACTTTTATAATTGAGTCAGGTCCTCACTTCATCCTTGTCGACCCCCATGCGGGGCAACAAAGGATAGCTGCCACCTTTTGCCCTCTTTCGGCATAAGGCAACCCGCAATCCAACGGTTTCGCTACCTAAAAATGCCTCTCTGATGCTTGATAAAATAACCGCCTGCCTGATTACCCATTGCAGGATATTTGGTATCAAAGCACTCCAGCACACCAACCATCTTGACGGTGCAGGAGAGGCTTTTCTCAAATCCGACAGCATCCCGGTTACCTGTCCGGAAACAGATGGCCCATATTTGCAAAAACACGGATTGTCAGTTGAAAAAGCACTGCCCCCGTGGAGCAAAAGTCCATACAAAGGTGGCCAGATTACAGCCATACCCGCCCAGCATGGGTACGGCTGGGTCCATCACCTCATGGCCAACGGTGTGGGGTTCTTTATTGAATTGCCGACGAGCCTTCGCTCTATATCAGCGGGGACACAATCTTTACTCCCGAGGTAAAACGTGCCCTCACTCAACTACAACCGGACATAGCGATGGCAGCTGGCAGTGCCAGCCTGGACGTTGGCGACTCTCTATTGATGAACCCCAAGGATATTCTTTCTTTCGTCCAAGCAGCACCAGGAAAAGTTATCGCAAACCACATGGACGCTCTCAACCATTGTCCGACCACCCGAACAAAACGCCAGTACATGCTCAAAGAAGTAGGGCTGCAGGAAAAGGTCTGGATACCTGAAAACGGCGAGACCATGAACACTGCCCATTTTTAAGTTTTTAAAATTCCATTTATGCAAGTTACTTTTCAAATAGAGGCCAGGGCCCCAACCTGACAAAACATAAAAACGCCGATTTCTCTTGCTACCCGCAAAGCAAGCAAAACACTGCCTCAAAAAACCAGCGCCAGTCTCAAACACCAGACACAAGGCCGACAACAACGCAACTCGCCAACCCGCACCGAACTGACACCAAAAACCATCCCAAAAAGCCACCACAAAACACGCGGCAAGGCAAACCTCGACACCCTCGCAAAAAAAGGCACCCCGTCTCAAACGACCACACACATCCACAAGAATACACTTGACACCAGCTTGCATTATCGAGTTTACTTTCGCACTTAATCTGACACCAGTCAGATAGCCTCACCTCTATTTTCCAATCTCCAGACCTGAAAAGGTCTTTCACTGCACGATAAAATTATGCAGTGCTGCATACGTTTACACAGCGACCCGTAAGGGAGACATTGCTGAGGCATTCAGGGGAGCAGGGTACGCCTTCCTTTCTTCTGCGTACAGAAAGTTACAACGTTAATCACCATCACCAGGGAATCAGCATGGCATTCTGGCGAGAGCCTCTCGACGCTCAAGAAATTCAGGTAACAAAAGGAATTGTCTATATCATTGAAGACAGGTGCAAGGGATGTGGGTACTGCATTGAGTTCTGCCCCAAAGACATTCTTGCGTTTGCCGACAAATTCAACAATAAAGGATACCACCCTCCTGTTGCCGTTAAACCCGACGACTGTGTCAACTGCCATTATTGCGAAATCATCTGCCCGGAGTTTGCCATTTACTCAGCAGAAGATCCTCAGTCATCGACTACGGTAACCCTGTAAACCTTTATCAATATCCAGTAATCCCAGGGACTGATTATGAAACCAGCAGTACTGACAGGTGAACATTACATAACAGGTGACGTAGCCTGCGCCGAAGGGGCTATTGCCGCAGGGTGCAAGTTCTTTGGAGCTTACCCCATCACCCCTGCAACAGAAGTTGCTGAACATATGGCAGAGCGCCTGCCTGACGTTCAAGGCACCTTTATCCAGATGGAAGATGAGATCGCAGCCATGGCTTCCATCCTCGGTGCTGCATGGACAGGCACAAAAAGCATGACCGCAACATCAGGCCCTGGATTCAGCCTAATGATGGAGAATCTTGGTCTGGGGGTCTGCACAGAAACGCCATGCGTAATCATTAACGTGCAGCGCACCGGCCCATCAACCGGACTTCCGACTCTTACCGGCCAGGGAGATATGATGCAGGCCCGATGGGGATCCCATGGGGACTACGAACTTATCGCTTTAGCCCCCGCATCTCCTCAAGACTGCTTTTACCACACCATCCGTGCCTTTAATCTCAGCGAAAAATACCGGGTTCCGGTCCTAGTGATGGCAGACGAAATTGTTGGCCACATGAGCGAAAAGGTTATCATTCCAGACGCTTCCGAGATCAAGCTGGTCGATCGCCCGAAGCCCACGGGCAGAAAGGACCGATTCAACCTGTACGAGCCCGGCCCTAACGGCGTGGCACCCATGCCAGCCATTGGTGACGGATACAACATTCATGTTACCGGTCTGACCCACGACGAACGGGGCTACCCTGCCATGAGCGTTGAGGCCCAGGAACAGATGATGACCAACCTCAAGGGGAAAATCCGCAACAACCTTGACGATATCATCGAAACCGAAGAGTACAGGATGGACGATGCTGACATTGTTATTGTCTCTTACGGTATTTCAGTGCGTACCGGGCTAACTGCAGTCGACGAGGCAAGGAAACTTGGCTACAAGGCTGGTCTGCTGCGGCTGGTGACAGTCTGGCCCTTTCCGGAGCAGATGATAAAAGATATAGCCCAACGTGTGCGAGGCCTGATCACTGTTGAAATCAACCTGGGCCAGGTCCACTACGAGGTCGAGCGATGTGCAGGCGGACAAGCTCCAGCATATCTTGTCGGCAGTGCCGGCGGCAAAATAATCCACCCGGACAAGGTTATCGAACTGATCAAGGAGACCTTCTGAGCAATGACAAAAAATCCTAAAACATACGAAAAACAACCAGTCCACCCCCTTGACGATCTGATTCGTACCGACCGTCTCCCGCACATCTGGTGCGCAGGATGCGGCATCGGCACGGTATTTTCCTCCTGCTTAAAAGCTATCAAGGCTACCCAGATCCCTTATAACCAGTTCACTATGGTTTCCGGGATCGGCTGCTCAGCCAGGGGGGCGGGTTATGTTAAACTCGATTCCTTCCATACCACTCACGGCAGGGCCATTCCCTTTGCCAGCGGGATCAAGATGGCTAATCCAAAGCTGAAGGTTATTGTCTTTAGCGGAGATGGTGACCTGTTTGCCATTGGCGGCAACCATTTTATCCATGCAGCCAGACGCAACATGGATATCACCGTTGTCTGTGTTAACAATCTCACCTACGGGATGACCGGTGGCCAGGTAGCAGCCACCACCCCTAACAACGCTAACACCACAACAACCCCGTACGGCAATCCTGATTCGCCTTTCAACCTGCCGTTGATGGCCTATGCTTCTGGTGCGTCATACGTCGCCAGATGGACTATTCTCCACACCAGAGATCTGACCGACTCCATCAACGAAGCCATCAATAAAAAGGGTTTTTCGTTTATCGAGGTTCTTTCACCCTGCCCTATCAATTACGGGCGCAGGAACAAGGAAAAGCCCCTTGATACCCTGAAGCTTTACCAGGATAACACCATCATTAAAAATGGTGCTGACCCTGCAAAAGCTGATATCGATTTTGACCGTGGAGTCATCCTGGGCAAATTCGTTGATACAGACCGAAATACCTGTGACGAGATGTACGCCTCTACCTGTCATCGTCCCTGTTCTGACGATTAACCCTCCTCTCACCAATACGCCTGCAGACAAAGTACTATGAACGACCAGGAAAAAAACACCATTGCGCAAACAGAAATCATTGTCACCGGATTCGGCGGCCAGGGCATTATCCTTGCCGGAAAAATTCTGGGTATGGCTGCTTCCCTTGGCGACCATAAGGAAAGCACACTGGTGCAGGCCTACGGTCCTGAATCCAGGGGTGGTGCATGCAACGCACAAGTAATCATTTCCAACACCCCCATCCACTATCCCTATGTCCAGTATCCTGATATCCTGATAGCTATGTCCCAGGCCGGTTATGATAAATTTGCCGATCAAATATCTAAAGACAGCATTCTGCTGATCGACCAGGACCTGGTACCGACTATTGACGCCCCCTGTCCTGCCTATGCAATCTCCTCAACAAGGATGGCGGAAAAACTAGGTCATGTCATGATGGCCAATATCATCATGGTCGGTTTTACAACGGCGATTACTCAGCTTGTCTCCAGCAGTTCTGCCCAGGAAATGGTTGCCAAATCAGTTCCTAAAGGCACAGAAGAAAAAAACATCGCTGCCTTTACCAAAGGTTATGATTACGGCCTCTCTACCCTAAAAGGCCAAGAAAGAAAGGCCGCCGGTCAGGCAGGAGCCATTGTAGAATGAAACGCGCAAAAGAACGTTTACAAAGAGTTATAGTTATTGGTGCCACCCCAGAGGGCATTGCGGCAACTAACAAGCTCGGCGAGCTAGGCGTACCTGTAACCCTGATCGAGTCTGAGCCGGATATCGACCACAAGCTGGGAGCCGACAAATTCCGGCTCCGCTCCGGCCTGAGCTTTAATTATGCCTACCGACCTGGACTGATAAGGATCATGCGCAACAGCGCCATCCGAAGCATCCTGCCTGCCAGAATCAGCTCGATCAAACATACACCTCAAGGATTCAGTGTCCGGGCTGTACAGGAACAGACCTTTGTTGACCCTGAAAAATGTACCCTTTGCGGCAAGTGCGCTGCAACCTGTCCGGTAACCACCTGTGAAGGTTTCAGCCCCATCACCTTTCACTCTCGAGTGGCGCTCCCCGGTCGCCCCTTTATCGACAAACGACAGCAGCCACTCTGCCAGGCAAATTGTCCGCTGGGAGTCAATGCCCAGGGATATGTTGCCCTGGCTGCCCAGGGAAGATATCAGGAGGCACTGGACCTGATCCGTGAACAAAACGTGCTGCCTGGAATCTGCGGTCGCATCTGCACCCACCCCTGCGAAGATGCTTGCCGAAGAGGAGAGGTTGACGAGGCGGTATCAATACGCGCTATTAAACGATTTATTGCCGACTACGTAGAAGGTGACACTACAAGAACAGCTTCAGCGGCCTGCCTCCCTGCCACAAAAAAACGGTCTGAAAAAATAGCTATTATCGGTTCCGGGCCTGCAGGACTGGCTGCGGCGGCAGAACTTGCCAGGTTCGGTTATTCGGTGACCATATTTGAAAAAGAAACAGCACTCGGCGGCATGCTCCGTTATGGAATAGGTACACACCGGTTACCGGAAGCAATTCTTGACCGAGAACTGGCACACATTAAACGTCTTGGCGTAAACCTTGTGACTGATAGCAAGATAGCCCTTGAAGACGACCTTACATCCCTACAAAAGGAGCATCAGGCAGTCATCGTGGGTACCGGCACCTGGTATGACCGTAAGCTTGGTGTTCCCGGTGAGGATCTGCCTGGTATTGAAGGATGTATTTCCTTTCTGGGCAGCCAAAAAATACAGCACCTGGAAAAACTCAATGAAAAGGTAGCTGTTATCGGTGACGGCAACTCTGCTTTTGACCTTGCCCGGACCTTAACCAGATTAGGGGCAGATGTGACGATGGTCTCTTGGTTTGGCAAAGACCAGATACCTGCTGATCCAGATGAATTTCGGGAGGGAATCGAAGAGGGCATAACACTTATTGACCACACCCAGGTTACCGGGTTCATAGGTGAAAACAATCTGTTTACAGCGCTTGAGTGCAGAAAAACGAAACAAGGAAAACCAGACTCAAATGGTATTGCCTGGCCGGTAATTGACGACACACACGCTCCTTCTACCCTGAAATTTGATCGGGCCTTTGTGGCCGTAGGGCAGGTTGGTGGTTTCTCCCCTGAAAATGCGGCTCTCCCCTTTAAAGTCACTGACCGTGGTTTTATCGCCACCGATGCGACTCAAAGGACGTCAACAAACGGACTATATGCTGCAGGAGATGCGGTTTCAGGCCCATCGTCGGTTGTACACGCCATGGCCTCTGGTAAACGTGCTGCTGCTGCAATCCATGCAGACCTCAGCGGAGAGACCGTCCTCACTCCCCTAACCCGCCCAGAGCAAAAAGATTTCACCGCCATTCCGCCAGATATTGCCTGGCAGAAGCGACCTGAAATGGCTGAGAAAGCAGCGGGGGAAAGGAAAAATGATTTCACCGAGGTAGCGCTTGGCCTTTCTGAACAACAGGTGCAGAATGAAGCACAACGATGCCTCCAGTGCGGCGCCTGTTCTGAATGCTTCCAATGCATTGAGGCTTGCGGCGCCCTCAAAGCCATCGACCACGTACAGCAAGAGCAGGAAATAAAGGAACAGGGAGGCGTACTTATTGTAGCCGACCCTGCCATGAGCACCAACATTAAGGGAGAAGATGTTATCAGGGCATACGGCCCCAGGGCTGCACGGGCTGATGTTAACGATATGACCGTGCGTGGCTTTGCCGCAGCAGGCAAAGCAATGCTCCTTCTCAGTGATACAGCAAAAATGAAGACTAAAGGTCACGGTCTTGCCTTTGCCATGCCAGATGCAGGCCTCTCACCCGATTTGCGAATCGGTGTTTTTGTCTGTCGCTGCAACGACTCCCTTGGCTGGATGGAGGGAATGACCCACTACCTCCAAGAACAGGAGGTAATCGACCCTGCAATTGTCCACATTGAGGAACTCACTTCTGCCTGCGTCAACGAAGGCATTGATGCCATCATAAAGACCACCCGGGAAAAAGACCTGACCAGGATTGTGCTCGGCTCCTGTGTCTGCTGTCCGCTCAACTTTGTATGCAGCTCATGCACAGATCAGCGCAGCCGCCTCAAAGACAAACTCTTCCATGGCACAGGAATCAGCAGGTCCATGGTAGAGACCTCCAACCTGCGCGGAGAGATATTACGCTTGGTGAAAAGCAACCCCCAGTTGGCTATGGAACGGTTCCAGGGGTTACTCCACAGATCAATAGAAAGGGCAAAAATACTCAAACCTTTACCTGCTGTTGACCGTAACTATAACTTTACAGCGGCTGTCATCGGTAATTCTGAGGCTACGCTTACCAGTGCCGTACACCTCGCCGAAACAGGACATGATGTCTTTCGCTTCGGCACCAGAGAACAACCTCTTACCGAACCAACAGCAAATGACAACATCCATAGTTTCACAGGGTGGGACGTTAAAGCACTCAGCGGTACCATTGGTGACTTCCAAATCCTGCTTGAATCCGGCCAGGAACGCCAAGTGATAAGGGCAGGGACGGTTATCCTCGGAGATAAGGCACGGCGGGGCCTCCCTTATACCCACCAGGAAGGTCTCCCCACCTGCCACATCGAACCGCTTCTCCAGCAAAAAGGAGTCGCCGGTATTCCCTTTGCCTACCCGTGCGCTACTTCAGTTCCAGGACTTTTTCTTGCTGAACCGCCCGGTATCAATGTTTCCAAGCTTAAAAAAGGTGCTGCAGCAGCAATAATGGCAGCATCCGCCCTGCCAAGTGGCCCAAGGCAAAGCAAGGGGTTTACGGTTATCGTTAATCAGAAACTCTGCCGCGGATGCGGTCGGTGTTCAACCGTCTGCCCGTATCATGCCGTCACTTTTCATAAAAACCAGGCCGGCGGCTGGCAGGCCTCAGTGGACGAAGCCATCTGCAAGGGATGTGGCAACTGTATCTCTGTCTGCCCGACCGGAGCTGCCGACAGCCCCTATCGTAGCCGCAAATACCTTGAACAGACCCTCGAAGAAATATTAAGCAACCAGGACATCCATGACTATGCACAATAAAGAGTCCTCACCTATTAAAATTATTTTATTCCTCTGCAATTGGGGAGCCCATGCTGCCTATCAAACCCTGCAGGATGAACAGCGCCCCATCCCAGATGAAGTGCATATGATTCGAATTCCCTGTACAGGGCGGATCGACCGTGCCCTGCTGCTCAAAGCATTTGCTATGGGGGGTGACGGGGTAGCTCTTGTCGGATGCGATCCGGGTACCTGCAGATATGGCACAGGAACAGCCACTGCACAGCGCAACACCAAGGATACAGGGATGATCCTTGATCTTATGGGCCTTGGTAGCGAAAGGCTCCGTTTTGCATCTTTTCTGCCGGATGAATCGGATAAGCTGCTGGTCTTTCTTGAAACCTTCCTCCAAGACCTGCAACAACGGGGTAAAACCAACATCCAGCCTGCATCTGGAGCACGCCCGGTCAACAACATACCGATAAGTGCAGGAGCCGAGCTGCAGCAACTGATTGCTGCCCACGACATTTATGCCTGCCAGGATTGTGGAAAATGTTCTTCTTCTTGCCCTCTCGCCCTGATAGGCAAACCTTTTTCAGCACGCGGCATAGCCACTGCAGCCATTGCTGGCAATCTCAATGATGCCGGCGTTAAGGAAAATGTCTGGTCCTGCCTGACCTGTGGTTTATGCTACGAAAGGTGTCCGTCGGCTGTCAATTTCCCTGAATTTATAAAAGAACTGCGCCATCTCTACAAACAGAACGACACACACGGTGACGAAACCCATGGTGGTTTTCTGCACGCACTTATGCGCTCCATGGCTTCACCCGAGCTGACTCCCAACAGGTGGCAAAACATCCCCAAAGAACTGCAGGTCGACCAGAAAAGCAACACCCTCTTTTATGGCGGCTGTGCGCCTTATTATGACATTTTTTTTAACAAACACCTTGATGTACAAACAGAGAAAATCCTGTTTGATGCCATTAGGCTGCTCAACTTCTTTGATGTCCACCCACGGTTGCTCAAAGATGAACGCTGCTGCGGTCACGACCTGCTCTGGTCTGGCGACAACGAATATTTTCTTAAAATTGCACGCCTCAATGTCGACAGGTTGAACAGCCTTGACATTGACACCATGATCACTTCCTGTCCAGAGTGCTACATGACCTTTAACACAACTTACCCGGCACACGGATTGACACTTAATTTCAAGGTAATACACCTGTATGAATTCCTTGAAAAAGAGATTGACCGGTCTGCGGTCAGTTTCAAGCCACTGGATAAAAACATAACCTTCCAAGATTCCTGCCGCCTCACTCGCCTTGAAGGCAAGCCTGAATTACCCCGCCTACTGCTAGAACGACTCAACCCGGAGTCTTTTCAGGAAATGCAGGAATCAGGCAAAGCGGCTGTCTGTTGCGGCAATAGTGCCTGGATGGGGTGCGATGCCTACAGCAAAGCAATGCAGGTAAAACGACTGGAGCAGGCCCATAATACCGGAGCAGATCTCCTAGTTACAGCCTGTCCCAAGTGCCAGATCCACCTCAAATGTGCCATGGAAGATCCATTACGGCTTAACAAATTATCCATCGACATGCAGGATCTCACCAGTGTGATTGCGCAAAGCATCAGCTGGAAATAATCATATCAGCGGAGAATTCCCATGACCCCAACCAACTCCCGGCAAAGATCCGCAGGGGACGAAGCTACGCCCCGCATTGGCGTTTATGTCTGCCATTGCGGACTCAATATAGCCCAATCTGTTAACTGCCCACAGGTAGCGGAAACAGCCTCTGCAGCCAACGACGTTGTCCTGTCCAAGGACATCACCTATGCCTGTTCAGAACCCGGACAGCAGCAAATAAAGCAGGACATTCTTGACAACCAGCTGGACCGAGTTGTGATCGCGTCCTGTTCTCCCAGGCTGCATGAACCGACCTTTAAGCAGATGGTGCAGGATGCAGGTCTTAATCCCTACATGATGGAAATGGCCAACCTGCGGGAACAGTGCTCCTGGGTACATATGAACGATGTCGAAAATGCCACTCGCAAAGCAGAGACGTTGGTGGATATGGCTATTTCCAGGGTACGCCACCTTGAGCCACTAACCGAAGAGATCCTGCCGCTGATCAAAAAGACATTGGTCATTGGCGGCGGTATTGCCGGAATCCAGGCGGCCCTTGACCTTGCAGACTGCGGCTACGACGTCACATTGGTGGAAAAGCAACCCTCTATCGGCGGAATGATGGCTCGGTTGGACAAGACCTTTCCAACCATGGACTGCTCGATCTGAATACTCGGTCCTAAGATGACGGATGCCGGTCGGCATCCACGAATAAAGCTCCTGACCTTAAGCGAGGTCGTGGACGTGAAAGGCTATGTCGGTAATTTTGATGTCAAAATTATCAAAAAGGCAAAATATGTTGATGAAACCGCCTGTACGGCCTGCGGCGATTGTGCCACGGTCTGCCCTGTGGTTCGTCCAGATGAATTTAATATGGGACTTGCTTCGCGCAAGGCCATTTACAGCCCGTTTCCCCAGGCTGTCCCTTCGTCCTATCTTATCAATATCAATGAGTGTTTGGGACACAATCCGGCGGTTTGCTCAAAATGTATCGATGCATGTGATAAAAAATGCATCAATTTCCATATGTCTGATGAGGAAATCACTGAGCATGTTGGCTCTATTATTGTGGCCACAGGGTTGGAACCCTATGACCCCACCGAACTGGACGAGTACGGGTACACTCGATTTGAAAACGTACTTACCAGCCTTGAGTTCGAGCGCCTGGTCAACGCCGGAGGACCATCAAAAGGAAACCTGATTCGACCGACAGACAGAAAAACACCGAAATCGGTCGGCTTCATTCAGTGCGTCGGTTCCAGGTCGCTCAGGAAAGGAAAGGAATACTGCTCCAACATCTGCTGCATGAACACCATCAAGTCCACGTTGGTGCTTAAAGAGCATTATCCAGACATGGAAATCAAGGTGTTCTATATTGATATCCGTGCCTTTGGCAAGGGATTTGAAGACCTGTATACCAGGAGCCGCAGGTTAGGGGTTAAGTTCATACGCGGCCTGCCCGGATCTCTTGAAGAAACAGCAGATAATACCATGCGTGTTGCTGTTGAAAACTCAGCCACCGGCAAACTGGAATTCCATGAACTTGACATGCTGGTGCTTGCCCTAGGCGTACAACCAGCGCCCAGTACTCAACGGCTACAGGAAATCATGGGGCTACAGCTGACGCCTGACGGATTCTACCTGGAAGCCCATCCGAAACTGCAGCCAGTGGATGCCGCCACCCGTGGTATTTTCTATGCCGGATGTGCCGAGGGGCCAAAAGACATCAAGGAAAGCGTCACCCAGGCTTCCGCCGCAGCTGTCCGGGCAATCCGCCTGATGCATAAAGGCGAAATCTCCTCTGAACCGATCACTTCAGAGATTGTGGTTGAAAAATGCAAGGCCTGCGGTAAGTGTGCAGAGGTCTGCCCCTACAATGCTATTTCGGTTGATGTCAAAAACAAGAAACCGGCCGTGGTCAATTCAGCGGCGTGTGCCGGTTGCGGTACCTGCGCAGCGGAATGCCACTTTGATGCTATTATCATGAACCATTACACCGACCAACAGATTCTCGGCCAGGTGGATGCCATGCTCACCACAGAGCCGGAAAACAAAATACTGGTTTTTGCCTGCAACTGGTGTTCCTATGCGGGAGCCGATTACGCCGGTGTAGCCAGGTTGCAGTATC
The DNA here is from genome assembly GCA_030600525.1 of Desulfobulbus sp. Lineage (GTDB taxonomy): Bacteria > Desulfobacterota > Desulfobulbia > Desulfobulbales > Desulfobulbaceae > Desulfogranum. The sequence continues at coordinate 11,608 of JAUVLX010000002.1, forward strand.
CTGCCAATGCGCATTTGGTGAGAGTTATGTGTTCAGGAAGGGTCGATGAAAAATTTATATGGGAAGGGTTTCGCGGTGGGGCACCGGTGGTGCTTGTCAGCGGCTGCCACATCGGCGACTGCCACTACATCGATGCCAATCACTGGACCGAAAAACGGGTAACTAAACTGCACAAAAAGATGGTCCGGCTTGGCATCCGACCGGAAAGGCTGCAACTGGAATGGATCAGTGCGGCTGAGGGCATCCGTTTTGCCGACAAGATGAAGGAGATGGAAACGTTAAGAAAAAGTGTCTCTGCCGAGGAAATAGAAGACACCATAGAATTGCTGACAAAACTATGAGCCTGTTGAAAAGATTGCTTCAAAAAATAAAAGATGTATATTTCTTTTACTGACGGTGGCAAACGAGGTCCATGGCCTCTTTCTTTCCTCTCTCTGCCCACAAGCAGGGTTGAGAACAGACTCATTTTAACCGGCATAACAAACAATGATAAAAAAAGAACTCCTTGATATACTTGCCTGCCCCAAATGCAAGGGACCTGTAGAGAACGATGAAAAACAAAGCAGCCTCATCTGCCGCAACTGCAGACTGGTCTACCCTGTTAAAGATGACATTCCTATAATGTTGATCGACGAAGCCACTTCCCTTGAGGAAACCAACTGACAGTCGTTTGACAAGTCATTGCTTTTTAGCAAACAAAAAAAAGCCCCGGTCAATGACCGAGGCTTTTTTTTTGCTTATCTGCTACACACTTTTTCTACAGAATTAGACACGGCTATATCCGTTTACCTGCTCAAGGAGCTATGCCCAGTTCCTTTTCTTTTTTGGCAATAGCCAACCTGGTCTTGACCACCGTATCAGACACCAAACTAATAGAATCGATCCCCTGCTCTACCAAAAAAGTGGCAAAATCAGGAAAGTCAGAAGGTCCCTGACCACAGATACCGATCTTCTTACCCCGCCTTTTAGCAGTCTTAATCACCATCTTGATCAGGGTCTTGACTGCCTCATTGCGCTCATCATAGATATGTGACACCAGGTCAGAATCCCGGTCTAAGCCAAGGGTCAACTGGGTCAAATCGTTGGAACCTATCGAAAAACCGTCAAACACATCGGCAAAGGCATCAGCGGAAATGACATTAGACGGAATTTCGCACATCACATAGACCTCAAGCCCATTCTCTCCCTGTACAAGACCGAATTCCCGCATCACTTCAATCACCCGCCTGCCCTCTTCAGGGGTTCGACAAAAGGGGACCATCAGCTTGATATTGTCAAGCCCCATATCATTTCTTGCCTTGAGCAAAGCTTTACATTCGAGTTCAAAGGCGACTTTATATCTGGAGTCATAATAGCGGGATGCTCCACGCCAGCCGATCATAGGATTTGATTCTTCAGGCTCATAAAGATAACCGCCGATCAAATTGGCATATTCATTGGATTTAAAATCCGAGAGACGGACAATAACGTCTCTCGGATAGAATCCTGCGGCAATTCTGCCAACTCCCTCTGCCAGCTTATCAATAAAATACTGGCGTTTGTCGTCAGGATAGGCACTGGTTTTGTAGTTGATATCCTCGATCACATCCCATATTTCGTCATCATCCTTGGCCTCTTCACATAACTCCTCATAATTATAGAGCGCAAGCGGGTGGATACCTATATGGGAGTTAATAATGAACTCCTCACGAGCCAGCCCAACACCTTCGTTGGGAATCTGTCCCTCGACAAAGGCCTTTTCCGGTAACCCAACGTTCATCATCACTTTGGTCCGGGTCGCTGGAATATTTTCAAGATCCAGGGTTTCTATGGCGAAATCCAGCAACCCGTCATAGAGATACCCGGTTTCTCCTTCAGCGCAGGAGGCAGTTACTTCCTGACCATCCTTGACCACCTCGGTACCGTCTTCTGTACCGATAACGCATGGAATGCCAAGCTCTCTTGAAATGATGGCAGCATGGCAGGTTCGACCACCGCGATTAGTGACAATGGCACTGGCTATCTTCATGATCGGCTCCCAGTCTGGATCGGTCATGTCTGTAACCAGAATTTCACCTGCCTGAAAATCATGCATCTGACTCACATCGTGCAGGATTCTCGTCTTTCCTTTGCCGATCTTGGCACCAACGGCCTGACCAGTGGTTAAAACCGGCCCCTTCTCTTTAATGAGATAGGTTTCCAAAACCTTTTTACTTGCCTGTGAATGCACGGTCTCTGGACGGGCCTGAACAATAAAGAGCCCCCCTGTACCGACGGTTTGGCCATCACCATCTTTAGCCCACTCAATATCCATAGCGTGTCCATAATGCTCCTCAATAATGCATGCCCATCGGGAAAGCTGCAGTATTTCGTCATCACTTAACACATAGCTGCCCCTTTCTAGAGCAGTCGTATCCACATTAACAACCGACTCTTCAGCATCAGGATCAAGGTTGTAGATCATCTTGATCTCTTTGGTGCCGACCCGTTTACCGACTATGGGCCGTTTTCCCTGCTTAAGGGTTGGTTTAAACACATAGTATTCATCCGGGTTCACCGCTCCCTGGACCACAGTTTCTCCTAGCCCCCATGCAGCAGTCAAAAAAACTGCATCCTCAAAACCTGATTCCGTATCGATCGAAAACAAAACTCCTGAAGAAGCAGAGTCGGAGCGAACCATTTTCTGGACCACAATGGAAAGATACACATCAAACTGGCTAAATCCCTTATCATGGCGATAGGAAATAGCCCGATTGGTAAAAAGGGAAGCGAAGCAACGCTTACAGGCATCAATAAGAGCCTCAGGTCCGCGAATATTGAGATAAGTATCCTGCTGACCTGCAAAAGAGGCATCTGGCAGATCCTCCGCTGTTGCCGACGAGCGTACCGCCACATCGACATCTTTGCCATATTGGTCTTCCATCTTTCGATACGCGGCAATGATAGCCTCGCGCAAATCATCGGGAAAGGCAGCATTAAGGATAATATCCCGCACCTTTGCTCCCCGCTCCTGCAGGTTATGCAGGTCGTGGGTGTCGAGATCTTCGAGCGTTTCCCTGATAGCGATCTCAAGCCCTGCATCCTTCAGCAGATACTGATAGGCATAGGCGGTTATGGCATACCCGTTTGGCACCACCACCCCCTGAGCATCGAGATGTCGATACATTTCACCAAGAGAGGCATTTTTCCCGCCAACCATGGGCACATCATTAATGCCTATTTCATCAAACCAGAGAATAAGTTCCTTCTCATGTCCTTTTTCCATTGATTTTCCTCACTTCATTATGTCTTACCGCACCTTCCATCCGAATTAAAACAATACTTTGCAAGTGCCCGCCCACAAAGGGTATTTAGGCCCGACAACTGCGTTATGCGAAAAAAAATAATCTCGGAGGTAAGCGTAGGCTCCGATATCACCATATACCTGTGGTGATATTTTCCACATGTCTCGGTGCTAGCGCTTACCTGCTCTCAAACCAAAATCCTCATTTCTAGACAGACACTATCAAGCCACTTTCCATTCTGTCAAAGACCATAAGCACAAAGGAGCAATTGGGATTTCGTCAGGTGCGAAAAAAAGCTACATACACCTGCTCCAGAGGGGGCGACAACCCAATTATTGCCAATCCTCCAGTGAAGCATTATACTCCAATCTCGATAGCACACATACGACCAAAATACTCGACTAAAATGGAGTCCAACGCCACATTCAAAGAGGTATTGACATGATGAGTAATAAGGAACAAGCAGCCGCCATTGCAGAGCGTTACACTGTCCCCAACAATCATGCGGCCAGTAACTATTTTGCAGCGCTTAGTGAATTAGTCCAGCAAAGAAAGACTGCTGAAGGCGAAAAGGATAAAGCATCCTGGCAAGCCGAAATTGATGCTGTCTACACACTGCTTGAAGATGAAATACTCACCAACACTTCTCTTCCGGTAAGTAAGGTGAAATTCGGCACTTCAGGTTGGCGAGGAACACTTGGCAAAGACATCTTTATTGTATCTGTCGCCACAGTTACCTGTGCGATCTTAAATCTGTATAAAGAGGGAACAGAAAATCCAAAAATATTTTCGGCGCTGGGGAACCTAAATTCTACAGCCATGCAACAGCGCGGCTGTGTTGTTGGCTTTGACAATCGTTTTGGCGGCGAACTCCTTGCCCTGGCAGTGATTAACGTGCTGGCTGCCAACAATATTAAGGTGTTCTATGCCGGAGAATCCACAACAGGTGCACTCTCCGCTTCTGTCCTGCAGCGCCAGGCTGCATTTTCCATTAACCTGACCCCCAGCCACAACCCCATGCAGTACGGTGGTTTCAAATTCAATGCCGCTGATGCAGGTCCTGCTGCTGCTATACTTACAGATACCATCACCTCGACGGCCAAGCAGTATCTAGCAGCAGGTACCAATCCATATATGCAGGAAGCCATTAACCTACAGACCCCGCTGGCAAAACTCACAGGTATCATTAAGGAAGATGCCTTAACAAGCTGGCAGCAACTTGTGCTGCAAAACGAAAATCAGCATGGCATAGTATATAGGCAGCTCCTAGAAGACTTGGCTACCAGGAAGGAGCTTGTAGTCTGTGTCGATGCTGTACATGGCGCGTCCCGAGGCTATATATCTCGACTTCTTGGCGATCCTCCACCGGAAAGGCTCCTCCTGCTTCGCGACACACCTGATCCGACCTTTGACGGCATCGCCCCGGAGCCATCATCTGCTAATATGCAGCTGGTTCTTGCTACTCTGAAAGCACAACAGGCACCCTTAAAAATTGGAGCTATTATTGATCCGGACGGAGATCGAATTCGTTTTACCGACGGTGATATTGAAATTTCCATGAATCAGTTCGGTGCCATGGCCTACCATTTTGTGCACGAGGTCAAACAAAAAACAGGGATGGTCGCCAAAACCGTTGCCACCAGTAACCTGGCCAATGGTATTGCCACCAAACTTGGAGAAGAGGTTTTTGAGCCTAGGGTCGGTTTTAAAGAATTCAAACCGGTCATGGGAAAAGCACTCGTCTTTTTTGAAGAATCAGATGGCATTTCCATTATTGGTCACACTCCGGAAAAAGATGCCTTTATCGGCCTGATACTGGCAATCGACATGGTACTTACCCTTGGTATTTCACTGGGACAATACCTCCGCCAGATAGAAGACACTTTCGGATATTATTATCCTGATCGGGATGGTATAGCGGTCAGCCAGAGCGGTCAACAACTGCTTGAGACACTACAGCAGCTGGAGAAATACCAAAGGAATAAAGAAATCATTATAGGCGGCTATCCTAAAAGGATTGAGCAGGTGATTGATATTGACGGACGCAAAATGATTTTTGAGGATGGTTCCTGGATAATGATCCGCCCTTCTGGAACAGAACCCAAGGTCCGATTTTACGTCGAGGCCAGAGATGCTCAGGAAACTGCTTTACTTACAAAAAGTGCACATTCAATGCTTGCCGAAATAGGACTCCTGCCATAGAGTTAACCGGAAATATTGCGCAGAAGAAGTTGTTATAACGGCTACCAGGTTTACCCCTTTCTCGCCTGACCTCTTTTGTTCGACATAAAAACAACAACTTAGAGATTTACACCATGTGGGAATATACGGATAAGGTTAAAGAACACTTCATTAACCCTAAAAATGTCGGAGAGGTTAAAGGTGCTGACGGCGTCGGCAATGTCGGCTCTCTGGCATGTGGGGATGCGCTCAAATTAACGATTAAAATTGATAAAAACGATATAATCACTGATGCAAAATTCAAGACTTTTGGCTGTGCATCCGCCATTGCCAGTTCTTCCGTATTAACCGAAATGCTGAAAGGCATGCCGCTGAAAGAAGCCAAGCATATCACCAATGACGATATTGCCCAGGCCCTCGGCGGACTGCCAAAAGAAAAAATGCATTGTTCAGTCATGGGCCGAGAGGCACTGGAAGCAGCCATTGCAGACTACACCGGAGCTATTCTCCCCATGGCACAAGGTGAGGTGGTCTGTGATTGTTTCGGCATCACAGACCTGGAGGTCATTCGTGCTGTCAAAGAGAATAATTTGCGCTCAGTGGAAGAAATTACCAACTTTACCAAAGCAGGAGGCGGCTGTGGTAAATGTGAAGATACCCTGCGCTCTCTTTTAGTAAAGACAGTGGAAGACCTACCAGCCTCCAAGGAGGAACCAGCAAAGCAGAAACGAATGACCACCCTTCAGAAAATAAAAAAGATTGAAGAGGTGTTGGAAAGGGAAATCAAGCCAACCCTGAAAAAAGACGGTGGCAGCATAGAACTTATAGATGTTGATGGTGATTTTGTCACAGTTTCTCTACGCGGAGCGTGTTCAGGTTGTCATTCATCCCAGACCACTCTCAAGGAATATGTTGAGAAAAAACTGCGTGAGCAGGTTCTCGACACGCTTATCGTAGAGGAGGAAAAATAATGCAGTGCAATACCGACAACGTTGTTTACATGGATAACAATGCAACCACTCGAATTGCACCAGAAGTGGTTGATGCAATGATGCCGTTTCTTACCGACTGCTATGGCAATCCCTCTTCCATGCATACCTTTGGTGGACAAGTAGGCCACGCAATCGAGCAGGCGCGCAGTTCCGTTGCAAACCTCCTTGGTGCCGATGCAAACGAAATTGTTTTTACCAGCTGTGGTACAGAAAGCGACTCAACCGCAATTCTCTCTGCTCTGCAAACCTATCCTGAAAAACGCCACATAGTGACCACCAGAGTCGAGCACCCAGCAGTCAAAAGTCTGTGTGAAAACCTGGACAATCTCACCGGCCACAAGCATAGGGTAACATGGCTCAAGGTGGAGGCTGATGGCACTCTCGACATGGAGCAGTACAAGGAAAGTCTTTCAGACGACACTGCCATTGTCAGCGTCATGTGGGCCAACAACGAAACCGGTGTTATTTTCCCGGTAAAAGAAATGGCCCAAATAGCCAAAGAACGCGGTATCCTTTTTCACACGGATGGTGTCCAGGCGGTTGGCAAAATCCCTATGAACTTGCGTGATACCAAGATTGATTTCCTTTCCATGTCTGGCCATAAACTGCATGCCCCCAAAGGCGTCGGAGTTCTGTATGTTGCCAAAGGTACACCATTTATCCCTTTTCTTAACGGTGGACACCAGGAGCATGGCCGACGAGGCGGCACCGAAAATGTGGCCTCCATCGTCGGCCTTGGAACGGCCTGCGATCTTGCGGCAGCAAATATGGAGGAGGAAAACACAAGAGTCCGTGCTTTGCGGGACAAACTTGAGCAGGGACTGCTTTCCTCTGTGCCTAAGTCTCTTTTAAATGGCAACAAAGAAAACCGTCTTCCCAATACCTCAAATATCAGTTTCGAGTATGTAGAGGGTGAGGCGATCCTGCTCCATATGAATCAGTACAACATTTGTGCATCCTCAGGATCCGCCTGTACATCAGGGTCCCTTGAACCTTCCCACGTACTGCGCGCCATGGGCGTGCCGTTTACAGCGGCGCATGGATCGATCCGTTTTAGCCTTTCCACGTACAACACTGAAGAAGATGTCGACTTTGTGGTGGAAAAGATGCCTGCTATCATTGCAAATCTGCGAGAGATGTCCCCTTTCTGGGAAGAATAACCTTTTAAATACAACAAAAATAATGTTCATTACCAAGCCGTCATACACAATCCTTCATGAACTTGATCGGCAGAGTCTTCCGGTTCGCATCGAGTACAGTGGCAGAATCTGCTATAAAAGTGAAGACAGGATAGATGAGACATCCGCCATTCCTTTTGTGCGTAAAATGGCGGACTACGGGCACAATTCGGTTTTAGAGATGGGGGTTATCACCTTCAGGCTATCAGGGCTGAGCAGTGAACAGGTTACGGCCTTTTACCGCTGCCAGCCAAAATACCTAAACATTGAAATCGAAGCAGACAACACGCTCCTTATTACCGGTTCCATCCGTGGGTACCGGGAAATGTTTGTCAACCACAAGCAAAACGATGTGACTCTGGCACTAACAAATTTTCTTGGCAACAGGCATCCCTATTTTTTCGAAACTGTTTGCCGACCCGAACAAGTTGACGCCCCGAAAAATATCGTAGTTGAAAAAATAGAACTGGAGCAGATTGAACAGTTTGAAGGGGATCGACTTGCCTTGCACCGCTATCTTGGGGTTCGTTTTATTGTTAACCGAGCAGTCACCCATGAACTTGTCCGCCATCGCCCATGCGCGTTCCTCCAGGAAAGTCAGCGATATTGCAGGTACTCGGCTGACAAGTTCGGCAATGAGGTCACCTTTATCCAGCCCCTTTTCTACCAGGAAGACAGCACTGAATTTAAACTCTGGAAACAGGCCATGGAGGCTACAGAAAAGATCTATCTGGAACTACTGGAAACCTCGAGCCCGCAAGCTGCTCGGACAGTCTTGCCCAATGCCTGCAAAACAGAAATCATTGTTTATACCAATCTTGCCGAGTGGCGTCATATCCTTGCCCTGCGAACACCAAAAAATGCGGACCCGTCCATGCGGGAAGTAATGATACCACTGCAGCAGGAATTACAGGGTCTTTACCCTGCTATTTTTTAAATCTTTTTTTACAGAGCCCATAACACTATAGTAATAACAGCTTCCGGTTATGGGCTCAGTTGCATTTCCCCCCTCCTTCAGGTTAACCCAAATTCCCCACAGGCAGGCGACGCCAAGAATGATTCCTTTTTTTGACCATCTTGCTCTTTTATAGTAAGATGCGATTATAGTGTTCAACCTTTGTATAGGGTAGACAACGTACTGTCTTCAAATTATTAGTTTTTACGCGACATTAGAATGGCTACTAAACCTGCAAAAAAACAAAATTCACAACAGCGTTCTCCCATGAAACGGACAGTCAAGGACCAGTCCGGTGCAGGGAAGCTGAAGATAGGTGAACTGCTCAGTAAAGCAGGGTATATCACCTCAGCGCAATTTGAAGACGCTAAAGTAGTACAAAAGAAAACAGGTGAACGACTCGGGCGAATTATGCTTGAAAGTGGGGTCATTGAACGTGACACTATTGTTAACTTTCTTAGCAGGAATTTCAGTTACACCATGGTCAACATCAAGGATGAGCCGCCAAGTCAGGAGGCCCTCGCCCTTGTTCCCTATGAAGTAGCAAAAGAATATCTCGCTTTTCCCTTGAGGGTCGCCGGCAATACCCTGCAGATAACCATGACCGAACCCACAGATGCGGTGGAAGTGGAAGAGCTGCAGGATAGGGTCAATCGGGGACTGAATGTCTGTGTCTCCACCGCCAAGGACATCATCGATGCTTATAAAAAATATTACAAAATCGATGACGAGGAATATAATTCCTTTCTCAAGTTTGATCAGGAAGAAGAGCATGAGGAAGTAACTCAGGTTGATGACTTTGGTGCCCTTGTCTCAGATGCTGCCGAAGACTTTGAAATTGGAAGCGTTGGTGATGCTGATGATGTGTTTGATCAATTTTCAGCCTCAGATGCTCCTATCATCAAGCTTGTTAACGGAATACTCGTCAAAGCCGTTCAGGAAGGGGTCAGTGATATTCACATTGAACCTTTTGAAAAGACCATGCAGGTCCGTTACCGCAAAGACGGTTCACTGTTCAAATCCATGAACCTGCCACTGACCATCAAAAATGCAATGGTGGCAAGGATCAAAATACTTTCAGATTTAAATATTACGGAAAGACGTGTCCCCCAGGATGGACGTATCAAAATGCGCCTAGGCCGCAATAGAGCGGTTGATTTTCGTGTTTCCACACTGCCGTTACTCTACGGAGAAGGTATTGTTCTTCGTATCCTGGACAAAAGTTCACTTAATGTTGATCTTACCAAGCTGGGTTTCACTCATGAAACCTTTGCCACCCTGCGGCGTTGTCTCAAAAGGCCCCAGGGGCTGCTACTTGTAACCGGTCCAACAGGCTCCGGCAAGACCGTAACGCTTTACTCGGCTCTCAACTCCCTCAACACTGAGGATATCAAGATTCTCACTGCTGAAGACCCGGTTGAATTCAACTTTAAAGGGATCAACCAAGTTAACGTCAACACCGAAGTAGGCATGACCTTTGCCGCAGCCTTGAAAGCCTTTCTCCGCCAGGATCCTGACATCATCATGGTGGGTGAAATTCGAGACTATGACACCGCAGAGGTAGCCATGAAGGCCGCCATGACCGGTCACCTTGTTTTCTCCACTCTGCATACCAATGATTCACCGTCAACTGTCAGCCGTATGGTGGATATTGGCGTCCCCGCATACATTTTGGCCTCTTCGCTGACAATGGTTCTCTCCCAACGACTGGGACGCAGACTTTGCGGCCAGTGCAGGGAACCGGCAGAATACCCTAAGCAGGAACTACTCAGCGCGGGCTTTCGTGAAAGCGAGCTTGATGAACTTAAGCTCTACAAAGCCAAAGGGTGTACAGAATGTAATGGTCTTGGCTATAAAGGCAGGGTCGGCTTCTTTGAACTCATGGAAATCACCGATGATGTCGCCCAAGCTATACAGGCTGAGGTTGCAGAAGAGCAGTTACGAAAAGTTGCCATGCAGGAAGGCATGTACACCCTGCGGGAAGCAGCCCTACAAAAAGCACGAGAAGGGGTTACCAGTCTGGAAGAAGTGCTCCGCCGTACCGTGGCTCACGAAGACAGCTTGCCTGCCTACCTTGTCAATCCAGATGTGGAAGAATATGAGGATGGTGATGTGATCATCCAAGAATCGAACAAGGATAAAGATTTTTTTAAACTTGTGCGCGGTAAGGTTGCGGTGTTAAGGGGTGGCAAAAAAATTGCTGAGATAACTGAACCAGGGGAATACTTTGGCGAGATGGCGTCCATCCTTGAAGAAACCCGTTCAGCATCCATTATTTCAGCAGGCCGCTGCACCATCAAGAGATATCCTGGTGACAAGCTAAACGAACTCATAGAAAAATACCCTGAGGTTTCCAAGCACCTCTTTAAAACTCTCGTTGAACGATTGCAAAAAACCGACCGAATAGTAGTTCAACTGGCTGGTGGCAGCAAAAAACGTCCTCAAGTGGTCCGCCGCGCATGAAGAAAATTTCAGTATATATTATTGCCTATAATGAGGCCGATAAAATTGAGGCTGCTATTAATTCTGTTCTCTGGGCAGACGAAATCATCCTTGCTGATTCATACAGCCAGGACGATACAGCCGCAATTGCAGAAAGGTTGGGAGCTCGAGTCGTTCAAATTCCCTTTCAGGGTTTTGGTGATTTACGCAACAAGGGCATGGCTGCTTGTTCGTACGACTGGATATTTTCCCTGGATTCCGATGAACGCTGCACTCCCGAAGCCCGGGATGAGATCCTCAAAGCCGTGGAAAACCCCACAGCAGAAGCGTATTATATTCCAAGACGCAATTTTTTTATGGGCCGCTGGATAAAGCATTCTGGTTTTTATCCTGATTATCGACAGCCGCAGCTCTTCAAAAAAGGGACATTAGAGTTTAAAAATGATCCTGTCCATGAAGAATATACCATTTTATCAAAAATTCCAGTTAGCTACCTCACCCACCCAATCTGGCAATTTCCTTATAAAAATTTGGAAGAAGTGGCCCATAAAGCCAACAAATACTCGACCTTGGGCGCAGAAAAGCTGCAAAACAAATCCCGAAAAGCAACCATGTTCACAGCGGTGGCACGTGGACTATGGTCATTTTTCCACATGTATTTTCTCAAACGAGGTATTCTCGACGGGTGGCCGGGATTTATTATCGCCTTTGGTAACTTTGAAGGTACCTTTTACAAATACGCTAAGCTCCATGAACTGGAGAGCGACTGGCAACCTCCTCCTTCCCCGCCCTTAACAAAATAAAACGTAACTGTTCAGCAGCACGCCACCTGCGCACGATCAGGCAGGAAAACATAACATTACTATGGTTATCCAGCCTGCTTGTACGCATCTGGAGCACTGCTGAACAGTTACAGATCAAGGGTAAGGTGAGGTTATTTGTTATTAGCAGTTACAATAAAATCACGTTAACTGAAGTGATGACTCATTCCTTTATCACACCACATACTTTTCTCTACAATTGTCCGATGCAGAATGGAGTCATTAATTGCCAGTCTATCCCTGGTATTCATGGTGTGAAAAAGATGATATCCCAAAGCGTAAAATTTGACATTCTGTCGGACAACACCTGAATTAAGCAATCTGGCAGTGAATTCCGAATCCTCACGCCCCCAGCCTACAAATTCTTCATTAAAACCATTTATCCTTATCGCATTATCCCGCCAAAAAGCAAAATTACAGGTTTTAACTCCTTTCAATCGTGTACATCGAAACGAAAATATTTTTGCGAGCAAACCTGAACGAATGCCATTTTTTCGATTTTCAATCCCTTTGCTGAACAGATGCAAGCACTCCATTCCTTGACTAAAAATATCCTCCGAAACCTGCTTGCCAAGTAACACCCTGGTTCCCTGAACAAAACAGTTTGTTCTCGCAAAGCTGCAATGATCACTGATAAAGTGCTTTTCAAGGATAATGTCCCCGTCAATCAGGATCACATAATTACCGCGCGCTTTGGCTATGGCCTTATTACGACTCTTTGCCAGCCGAAAGCCTTTATCTTCATGCCAGGAGTGAATCACGTCAAAAGGTGCTGACTGCTGGATTTTTTTCACCACCTGGGCGGTTGATTCCCCAGAGCCATCATCGGCTACAATAATCTCAAAGGGCTGGCGCGTTTGCGCAAGAGCACTTTGCAGCGACACCTCAAGTGCCTGCGGCCAATTATAAGTGGTAACAATCAAACTTACCTTCAACTCATCCATTATATTCAATTACATACCAATAAGTTCAACAACAGCCCCATAAACCTGTTCCACTGAAATCCCTTTCATACAGGACATGTGTGAACATGATCTTTGTCGACAACAAAGACAGTCGACCCCTGGAGCCTGCAACACCCGATGTGCAACTTTGTATGGACCCACCCTTTCCGGATGAGTTGGCCCAAAAAGTGCTGCTACCGGAGTTTTAACCATGGCCGCTATATGCATAGGTCCAGAATCCAGCCCAACATAAGCAGCTGCCTGCTCGATCATCGCCACAGAGTCTTCAAGACTCAGGAAACCTGCAGCTATAATCGCTTTTCTTTCCATCTTCGAGGCAATAGAGGCAATATACTTCTGGTCATTTGCACTCCCCCCAAAAACAACCTCAACTCCAGAGTCAATAAGCTGATCAGCCAGCAGCGCCCATTTTTGCACTGGCCAAAATTTAGTTTCCCATCGGGCAGCAGGGTTTGCATATGCAAACCGCTGACCTTCTACAACGCCGTGTGTCGCAAGAAAGCTGCTTGCTCTTACTCGGTCTTCGGGGCTAGTGCACATATAAAAATCGTTTTCCGACACAGGGCATTGCAAATGCTCACAAAAAAGGAGATTTTTGTCCAGGGCATGCTCAATCTCATCTGGTACAAGAACATGTTCATGCTGAAACAGGGTGTTCAACTCCCTGGCATCTGCAAAACCCAAGCGGACACCTTTGGGATTTGTTAACGCTAACACACCGCTGCGAAAGGAGGCATGCAAATCAAGACTAATATCAAACGGGACTGCCCTGAATGCCCTTTTTAATAAAGCCAGGGTCCGCACTGTTGCAATCAGGGCCTTGCCATAAACACCGCGTGGCGCCTGAGGATCGCTGGTGGCAGGAATATGGATGGGGTAAACATGATCCACAGCGTCGTCTCTCTCCACAATGCCCGCAAATCCCTGTTCAACGATCCAGCCAATACAACAATCTGGATAATGTCGTTTTAAGGCATGGGCTACAGGCAATGTATGTACAATATCCCCCAAAGAACTTTGTTTAATAAATAAAATCCGTTTATTATCCAAATCCATTTCTGCTCTCATCCCATTGACCGTGCAAACTGTTTCAAGGCCTCGATATGTTGTCTGGTTTCAAGGCCGTGGCTAGCTGCAAAACCGGTTGCGATTATCTTCGGCCGCAACCCCTTGATAGTATCGATAAGAGTTTGAGGACGATTATCAGGTATCACAATCCCATCTTCGGCGCCAAGGAGTTCCGCAGCCCCAACAGAGGCTGTTACTACGACCGGGGTACCGCTTTCCAGCGATTCCACCACAACCAATCCAAAAGGTTCATAGTGCGAAGGAAGCACCACATAATCTACGGCACTATACAGGGAGGCCATATTATCCACATATCCTATAAAACGAACATTATCCGACGGCCTGCTCTTTTTCGGACCTCGACCGCCAACAATAATTAACTCGTGTTGAGAGGGGTCAAGGACAGCATATGCGGCAAGCAGCTCATGCAGCCCTTTTCGTTGATGACTCATGGACGGAAAAAGAAGGGTTAGTTTTTCCGAGTTAATTTTAAACATTTTCTGTACGTGTTTACGTTCTTCGGCATTTACTCTGGAAAAACGTTTTTCATTAACAGGGGGGTATACAACCCTCACGTTTTCTTGAGTGATGGGATAATGACGTTCAATCTCAGCCTGAATAGATTTTGAATGGGCGACTATCCAAGGCACGGTCGCAAACATATGTGTTTCAAAACGATTTTCAATGCCATCATGGCCCCTGCGATACCAGTTCTGACTGCTCCTGGTCAACACCGACTGAGGATGTACCCCACCGACAACAGCAACATCCTGGCATCCAGTACGGGTCAAACTTAAGGAAAGGTCATAATCAGAGCGCAAAAACTGACGATTATATTTACATAAAAAAGCGTATTTCCGGAGTCGCCGCGGCAAAAAAAACAGTGATGTCTTATGGAAAGTGCAATCGTAACCCCTTGCGAGTTCCCTGTCAATTTCATAGGCATGGACATGTAACTCATCACCGGCATCCAAAAAACCTTGCACAAGGGTCAGGAGGTACGACTCCATACCTCCTGATTTACTGAACTGATTATGGATAAGGGCAACCTTCATCGGCTGATCCCTAGCCCTGATTTCTCATGAGCATTTTGTAATTGTTTGAAAACATGCATAATTTCATATTCATATTGTTAACACCAACCAGAGATAAAATTGGCAAAATGCTCACCGAAGGTCAGCCCATGTGGTACCATCTTCTTCAGTATTCTGGCAGCAAAAATAGTCGACTATCGGAGTCTGCGCTTACCTATTTACTACCAAAAACTTTGAACCTGGCACCACCTGAACTGATGAGAAACCCAGGCTAGATGATGGCGCGATAAAGGCTGAGGGCAATTCTATACTGTTCAAGCTTCATCTGGTTCCTGAACTTTTGTTTAGGCGGAGCAGGTAAAGACGACAGGCAAAAAATCCGCCATACTGCCTGTATTGAACGAGCCCACCCAATTTTCCGTTGCACATTTATGGGATAATGTTTGGTTAAAAACTGTATTTCTGCTTTCATTTTTTTTTCAAAAACCGACAAGGGGGCAACGTTCCGTTCGCTTTGACCTTCCAAATGGGTTATGGCCGCTTCATCAATGAAAGCAATCTCCCACCCAGCCATTCGTATACGTAGACACAGATCAATATCTTCTCCATACAGGAAAAATTTCTCATCAAAACCATTAATACTGTCCATGACCTCTTTACGGACAACCATACCGGCACCCAAAACCCAGGCAATACTGCCGGGTAAGGTAGCGAACAACGCCTTACTGTAATGCCCACCAGGATAATCATGTTCAATAGTATCATGAGCTTGTCCCCGGCAAGTTATCATTTTAACCCCGCCCAGTCCGACCAAGCTTTGGTGGTGCATGTATTCTCTGATGTTTACGAGGCACCTTGGGTGTAGGACCGTATCCGGATTAAGCAAGAACAGTAAATCGCTCCCACATCGCACAGCGGCCTGATTATTTGCAGTTCCAAACCCCACATTTTCATGATTGTCGATCAGCTCAACCTGCGAATACCTCTGCTTTATCAAAGCAACACTGTTGTCGGTCGAGTTGTTGTCAACCACAAACAACCTCTGCCACTGATCACTCTGTGCAATCACAGAATCAAGGCAGGCGGGCAGAAGGTCTGCTGTATTATAATTAACGATTATGATCGATAGTGACGGTAACGCAGACATATCTCATCGGCCTTTTCTACAGTTAACAACTGAAGTGCTACCCATAAAGAGCTTTGCTCTCCTCTGAACAAATGAATAAGGATATCATTTAGTTTTAAATCGTCAGACGAAAAAGAATTCTTCCCTATCCCCATTAACCGCAGGGATCGATCCTGTAATCATCGAGAATAAACCTTTTCAAACTACTCATGATTACAGATGAGACAAGCCACTGCCTGACTCGTTTTCAACATTGACATCTGTCAACAATTATCAGGTGCCTTTTTAAACAGCACAGCGGAGAATAGAGAGAAGAAAAAACCGGTTTGATAGACAACTAGATATGATTCTGTCAACATAATGACCAAAAAGAAAACTGGAAAGGCGTAGCGCACCCGCTGCAGCCCGTCTTTTTGAATCCTTCCTTGCCTGAACTGTAAGAAAAAAAGCGATAAGATAACAGCTAGACCAACTCCACCGAATCGGGTGCCGACAAGAAAATATTGATTATGGGGATTATCAGTAGGTGATATATCAGGAGACCTTTGCTGGTTGACTTTGGAGTACTCTACATCAAAATCACCAGTCCCGACACCCAACAATGGGTGGGCTTTCATAATTTCATACGAGTTGCGCCAGTACAACAAGCGCAGGCCAACAGAGGTATTGGGATTCTGTTCAAACTGAGCTATTTCATTGCGGGCAAGATCGACCCTGCTTCTAAACTGAGGACTCCATGAATACCCGGCATAAAAAAGAAGTGGCAGTAAAATTGCAGTCCCACAAACAGCCACGATCAGATTTTTTCGAAACTTCTGCACCAAAAAAAGAACAATCAGCACAAAGAAAACTAACTGTCCTGCCCGTCCTTCGGTAATAAACATGTTAAAAACCATCACTCCCAGTAAAATAAAACCAAACCATTTAAAAACGGCCTTGATTTTCCCCCAAAAAAGTTCATGGGCAAGCAAATAAATGGCAATGGCAAGCAGGGGATTATACACTACATGAAAGGTTTTCTTGGTGAGATGGAGTGGGGTAACATCGGCGTAATGAATTAAATCAAACCAGGCCAGGTAGGTCATGCTCATGGCAACGGTCATACCTGCTAAAAAAGCTCCTATATACCATCGCCTTTTATTATACACCACAAGCGTCATAAAAAGCGGCATGAGCATAAATTTCCATCTTTTTGCCAAAAATGACAAACCGGATTGTACATCATCACTCCACAAGAGCCCTGCAACCATGAGCGCAATATAAGCTAGCGCCGCTAAACAGACCCCATTTTGCCTCACCTCTGTCAACTTCTCCACAAATCTCCCGTCAATAACCCAGCCAAGTACGAGAAGACAGGCAAGCACAGAAATCACTGATGTTGAAAGGGGGAGGAAAAATGCAAGCAACAGCATGCACCAAAAATTCATTTGTTGCACACGCAAGGAAAAAGACGAGCGCATAGCTATATTTCCTTATTCATGCTGCATATTGCAATGCATAAAGAACCTTATATTCACCATCAAATGCCAGTAATTCTTCGTGGGTCCCGGCCTCTACCAGCCAGCCGTTTTTCAGGACAATGATTCGATCTGCATTTTTAATGGTGGAAAGCCGATGTGCAATAACAATGGTCGTTCTGTTCTGCATGAGATTTTCAAGAGCATACTGGACCTTTTGCTCGGACTCTGTATCCAGCGCTGATGTTGCTTCATCCAGAATAAGGATGGGCGCATTTTTGAGCAAAGCTCTGGCTATGGATATACGCTGCTGCTGGCCACCGGATAATCTTGCTCCAGACTCACCAACAATAGTATCAAGACCATCGGGTAACGCATTTATAAAATCAAGGGCATAGGCAGAACGGGCCGCCTCCATAATTTCTTCATCAGAGCAACCTTGGACACCATATCCGATGTTGTAGCGCACCGTATCATTAAAAAGAATGGTTTGCTGGGTGACCAATGCGAGCTGACTCCGTAGCGAGTGCAGAGTAACATCCTTAATATTGGTTCCGTCTATCCGAAGGGAACCGGATGTCACATCGTAAAATCTAGGAATAAGGTTAGCCAGCGTACTTTTCCCACCGCCACTGGGTCCCACGACGGCAAGGACCTCGCCTCTCTTGACCTCCAACTTAATATTATGCAGGACAGGTTCATCATCCCCATACCTGAAGGTAATATTATCAAAATCAATGCTGCGGGAGAATGGAGGCAATGTTAGCGCCCCGGACTTTTCCCTGATATCGAGTTCTATATCCAGCAGGGTGAAAATCCGCTCTGCTGCGGCCATTCCCGATTGAATGGTTGAATTAATTCTACTGACGCCTTTAACCGGCTCATAGAGCATTATCAAAGCCGTAAGAAAAGACATGAACGTTCCCGGGGTGGAGTTGCCATTAAGTACCTGCATGCCTCCAAACCAGATGATAAGAGCCATCCCAATTCCACCAAGAAATTCAACCATGGGGTGAGACAGGCAACGAAATTTGGTCTCGCTCATTAAAATATCGAAAAGCCGCTGCATATGAGCTGCAAACCGGTTTTTCTCAAATTTTTCCATGCAAAAGGCTTTTACAATCCGAGTACCTGCGATGGTCTCATGCAGTTGATTGGTGGACACTCCCAAGTGACTCTGATAGTTAGTGCTGATCCTCCGAAATTTTTTACCAAAGACAGTGATGGGCACTGCAGCCATGGGGATAAAAATTAAAGAAACAAATGCCAGACGCCAATCCATGTAAAAGATAACGCCGAGCAAACCAATAACCGTAAAAAAATTACGCAACAGATGAATGAGGGCATGGGAGACTGATCCCTGGAGCATACTGACATCATTAACAATTCTGGAAATCAACTCTCCCGTGGCATTTTTATGAAAGAAACTTAAACTCAGATCATTGAGATGGCTGTAGATAGCAACGCGCAAGTCACGGATGACATTCTGCCCAACCCATTCAAGCAGATATGAGTAGACAAAGTAAAAGACTCCTTTAATAAAAAACAGTACCAGAAGGGCAACGGGCAGTATATTGAGCAGAGTTGGGTCTTTCTTGAAAAAGATTTCATCTAGTAACGGCTTCACCATATACGCCTGGGCTGCATTAAAACCAGCAACAACGATCATAGCCCCCATGGCAATGAACAATTTCATCTTGTATGGTTTGAGTACATGGGCGAGTCGTGAAACAATTTCTTTAGAAGTCATTTATAAATAAATAAACAGTTAATAGTATTAAGAATAGATTCTGCAAATACGTCGGCAGCAATATCCAATTGGTCAGTGAGCAGCCATTTGAACAAGCTGCTTAAAACATCGCTCAACCCTGCCGGTCGTAAGGAGATATTTCCAATAATGCTGGCGCAAGTGGTTACCGATGAAGTTCACTCTGGGCGTCACCACCCTAACATGTCCCCATCCCGGCTGCCACAGCCGAGCCTTCTTTTTTCTTCCGTGGATACTCAGGGTCGGGATGCCCAGACAGGAAGCGAGATGACCGCCGCCGGAATCATTTCCGATAAAGTAGCCAGACTCATAAAGATAGGCAGCGCAATCTGCGATAGTTGAAAAACCGATCAGTGGAAAAGCATTATTAACAACCGTCTGCCATTCCTCACTCTCAGCTTTGCTCATAATAAAGACTGGTTCAAACCCTTTTTTTTGCAAGCGATCGCCAAGTTGCAAAAATCTTTCCGGCACCCAATTTTTACTCACCTCCGCACTGGTTGGATGAATACATACCCGCTTTTCGTTTTTTCTCAGGTTTAATCCTGCTGGAGGCGAGATGCCGTTTTCAAAAACAGGTTGATGGTGGGGGAAAACATGATGACAGACCACCTGCATGTTTTCGACCTGCGTCATTTCAGGCTGTTGTAGGGAAATATAATCCATCTGCCTGCGCGCCACATCTTTATCTGCTGAACTCTCCATCCTGCCGGACCAAAAAAAAAGTGTATACGATTCCAGTTCCTCAGGAAATTCAGCTACCGGCAAAGAACGTTCTATCCGGTGTTGCGGGAACCAATCCTGCATCTGGTAGATAACATCGCTATACACAGTAGTGGCATATCCGTGTAAATGCGCATTGTACAGCAGCACCATCTCAACAAGATTATCTCCCAAGCCCTGACCGCCAACCAGGGCAATTGCATCTTCAGCCATTACAGATTACCCCTGCTACAACTTCTCTTTGGCATGCAAAAGGATATGGGCCTCACCTTAAGCAAGTCCTTCATTATAGTTTCCACCGAGCTTTTTCTGTCCTTCTTTTCGACCATTGAGCCAGGCAGCAGCCTCTGCCAGTCCCTTTTGCATATTGCCTCCTTCAAGATCGATGACAAAATAATTCACCCCCATAGCCATCATTTCCCGAACATACGGAAACAGGACAAATGGTACGTCGGGGCGGACATAGGTCAAATCCCTTTTACGTTCAATGGCATAGGTCTCTCCTCTAGGGCTGACAACATTTTTTCGAGTCTGCAGATGGGTGGCGTTGAGCTTGGCTGTAAAAAGAGCTGGTTTACCAAATACATACATGCCGACCTGGGTGGTAGAATATCGGCCCTCCAGCTGCTCCATGTTTTTCCTGGCGGCAAGTGTTTGCTGCAGTGTATCTCTGTCGGTTTCCAGGGAGAAAAGCATACCTTGAATTTCATGCTCCCATCCGTGAACAAGGGCCGCATTATTAAGGGTATTTACGGTATAGTCAGCGTACAGCTTGATAGCCCGTTCTGCTGAAAGGGACGAGAACAATGTCACTTGTGATATATGACCAATCTGAAAATGACAAAACCCCATTGCAGCCATATCTTTCACGGCCTTCCGGTACCACTGCATATCCCTTTGATGAATAACAGGCGGCAACATCCATATTAACTGCGGGTAGAGGGCGGCAGCTCTTTTACCCATTGCTAAAATTTGCTGACATGACTTTTCCTGTAAGAACACAAGCAATCTTGTCGGCCGTACAGGATATCGCTGCCTAACCGAGGGAAGCTCACTACACCGTAGCCACCACTGGGGTTGTAACTGTCTTTTGGGGGAGGATGAGGAACGCATTGATTTGCCACGGGAACCGGCTGTATCCTTCACACCGCTCACATGGCGCCCCTGATTCCACCCCATCGACCGCAATATCTTGTCGACCTTAAGCCCTTCGGGTTTCAATTGTTTGAATGACCGGCTTGGGCTGTGGCCACGGCCTTTACCTTTAATCTCTTTTTTCCTGCTTGCTTTCACATCAACCTGAAAAAGCAATCCCTGGGTTATTTTTTGCTGCTTCCCCTTTTTGTTCAAGGGCGGAAGCCCGATAGTCACGGTCTGCCCTTTTTTAGCCTCGCGAACAGGCCGATTACTGCGAGTCATAAACTGAAGGGTAAAACTCTCACGCACATCACTAGACTCGTCCTGGAAACGCAACCGATCACCGACACTCACACCACAGCGAAGTGCTACTAAACAAGCCGGTCTGGTGTCCCCCTGATCTTTCTTGCTCCTGACCACTTTTGCCTTACCTGCAAAAATGCCTGCAACTCCAACCAAATGGGGCTTAACAATCTCTTCATGGTCGCCAATAAAAAAACCACGAGTCCGTTTTCTGCTCATAGCCTGATCAAGCAACTCATTTGCCTCTTTTTGCACCCGTCCCTTCTCCTGAGCAGATGCTTGCAGATTATCGAGACACAACCGATAAGCACGAACAGTCTTTCGTACATATTCAACGGATTTCAAACGCCCTTCGATTTTAAGACTCACCACTCCCAATTGTGCCAGCTTGTCAAGAAAATCAATCCCACAGAGATCGTTCATGGAAAAGAGAAACAACCCTTGCTGCCCCTTTCCAGCCCCACTCCTCTTGGTCTGTTTTGGAGCCTGTAATCGATAATGCCGACGACACGGCTGCACACATTGCCCCCTGAGGCTTGATTTACCACCATGCATGCTTGAAAACATGCAGAGCCCCGAGTAACTGAAGCACATGGCACCATGGATAAATATTTCGAGATTCGCATTACTCTCCCGGCTTATCACACCAATTTCATCCAGGGAAAGTTCCCGAGCCAAGACCACCCTTTCAAATCCCTGATTTTTAAAAAAATCAGCACCTACTGCGTTATGAACGGACATAAGGGTAGAGGCATGGAGGGGAAGCTCAGGGAAATACTTTTTCGCAAGAAAAGCAAGCCCCTGGTCCTGGATGATCAATGCATCCGGCCCGATAGCGGCCAGGACGGAAAGCGTTTCCATAGCCTGTCGCATTTCCTGTTCTTTCACCAGGCTGTTCATAGCAACATAGACCCGCTTGCCAACATCATGCGCATGTTGGGTCATTGAGCTAATGTCGGCAAGGGAAAAATCACGACGCAAAGATCTGG